>DYTA01000017.1 GCA_020726205.1 Nitrosospira multiformis | reverse complement strand
AATCTCAATATCAATTCTTCTAAAGTAAGGATTTGAAGTATTACTTACTGTTTCAGAAACATTAAAGTCAATACCTGCAGAGCTAATATCTTTTTTTATAATACCCAAATCTGGATATTGTTGTTGAATAGAAAACATGTTATATTCATTTTCTGCGACCCAAGTTGCAACTTCACGCACAAAAGAATCATGAACATCGCTAATAATTAAACCAATAGCTCTTGATGCAGAAGCTAATACAATAGTTACAATGAACAAAGCAACCAAACACTCAATCAAAGTAAAACCTTTATTTTTATCTGACATTAATTGGCAACCTTATACTTTCCAGTTAAATCACCATCAATCCATGATGTAAATTCGCTATTACTAACTTCAACAGATAAAGCATCATTATCACCACTTGGCAAAAATTTAATCTCTTGCTTATCTTTTAAAGCTGTACCATTTACTAAAATTTGTTTGACTGTTAAATCTTCTGGCCACTGCCACGAAACCAGTTGCTTAAGATCTAATTCACTCCAGTCGCCATCTCTATAGCTACGACAGCTAATATGATGAGCATCTAAATCACATGAAATAACACTACTTGTATATATAGCTTGATCAGATAAAATTGAAAAAGTAGTTGAAAGCTTCTCTGCACTAGCTAAAAACCTTGAATAACTTGGTGCATTGATACTTATTGTAGCTACTGCCGACATAACTCCAATAATTAAAAGCACAATCATTATTTCAATTAAGGTAAACCCAGTTTTATACATAAAGTATTTATATCTTTATAAAAGCAAGAAGTTACACGAGTTAAATCTAACTCGTGTATTAATTATTTCATATTATAAAATTTAACGATAATCTATTGCCAGTTACCAATCACAGTTGTACCATTTTCACCAGCTGAAGTTGATCCATCCTGACCAAAACTATAGATATCAATTTCACCGTGTTTACCTGGATTTTGGTATTGGTACTGATTACCCCATGGATCTTGCGGTAATTTATCTAAATAACCATTTGGTTTATAATTTTTAGGAATAGGCGCAACTGTTGGCTTATTAACCAGAGCGTCTAAACCTTGCTGTTGAGTAGGATAACGAGTATTATCCAGCTTATATAAATCTAATGCTGTTTTTAGACTTTTTACATCTGATAAAGCTGCTGACTTACGAGCGTCATCAGTACTTCCCATTACACGAGGCACTACTAAAGCAGCCATAATTCCCATAATAACAATTACAACCATGATTTCAATTAACGTAAAACCAGATGTTTTTTGTTGTATTTTTTGCATAATTTATCAACCTTTCCATATAAAAACATAAAATATACGATATTCTAGCATGTAATAAACAGAATTAACTAACTTGCTTCAAATATTTTTTAAACCTAATACATCATCCATATTAAATAATCCATACTTTTTATTTACTATAAACGCCGCTGCTTTTAACGCGCCTGTCGCAAAACATTTACGATCAGTTATTTCACTCGTTAATGATAACTCCTCACCTGCAGTTAAAAACATTGCAGTATGCTTACCAATAATATCACCACCACGAATCACAGAAAAACCTATCTCTTTAGCGTATCTTGTCTCATTTTCTACACCTGTACGATTAAATTTAGCAACATCAACAAAATTATCTCCACGAGAATTAGCGATAACTTCACCCAAACGAATAGCTGTACCAGATGGTGCATCTTTTTTAAAACGATGGTGACTTTCAATGATTTCCACCTCAGAATCACTTAAAGACCTAGCAACTAACTGAGAAACTTTAAATAATACATTTACCGATAATGACATATTTGGCGATAATAAAACTGGAATGTGAGTACTAGCTGCTTGTATCACATTCAATTGCTCATCATTAAATCCAGTTGTACCAATTACTAATGGAACATTTTGTTCTACACACCATGCTAATAACTCTAAAGTTGAACTAGGACTAGAAAAATCAATAACTACATCAGGAATACAATTATTTGGTAATGCATTAATAATTCCATTTGCAACATCTTGAGATTTAGCAAACGCCAAACTATATTTATTATCTTCCTCAATTATAGATAATAACTCTTTCCCCATGCGCCCAGTCGCACCATTAATTGCCACATTTAACATTTTACCACCTTATTATTTTGCAAAAACTTGACCAACTGATTCTACGGATAACAATATATTTGACTCATTAAAATTAAGATTTACATTATAGCTTTTTACTAATTTATCATTTGTATTTTGTTGAAACATATAGTTCCATTGGTTTTGATTAAACATAAACTGATTAACTGGATGCCCTATTAACATAGCGACCTGATCTTTTGTCATGCCAAGTTTTAATTGATTTATTTGACTACTAGTAATATAGTTTCCTTGTTGAACTGGGTACATGTAAGGGAAACGCCACTCTGAAAATTTAACCCCACCACACCCAACAATTAAGATAGCAATAATACAATATAGATATATAACAACACTATTTCTGAATAACTTCATTTATTTTACTACCAAAAAATTTATTTTAAATAAAACTTAAACCTTCAAATACCTTGTTAATTATAGCATATACTAGAGTTATCATTTAATAGAAAAATTAACCATCACTACTTGTTAAAACTAAAAACATCTCTCAATTAACTTATGATTTTTAAATCTTTATGATAAAATTTCACTTTACTGATTTATTATGATGAGAAATTCTATATGAAAAAACTAGGAATAGTAGCTGGATTTATTCCATGGGTTATATTTTCAATGTTATATAAAAATAATACACCAGCAATTCTTGAAGCCAGCGTTTGCGCTATTTTTATATCGCTAATTATTAATTGGTATGAGCTACGCAATGGATTCATTTTTTCATGGGGATCAATAATATGCTTTAGCATAATTGGAGTCAATGGTTACTTTAATATATGTAAATGGATTATTAATAATCCTCATGTTTTACTTAACTGCACCATTCCACTAATAATTTGGATAAGCCTAATTGTCGGTAAGCCATTTACATTACAATATGCCAAACTACAAGTTTCACCAGAAAAATGGAGTTCACCACTTTTTATAAAAATTAATAATATATTGACGATAATGTGGGGAATTTGCTTATCAATTTCTGCCATACCATCGTTATTAATGAGTTATAGCACCTATTATCAATCAATTTGGTGGAACACTATCTTATATTATTTATGTTTAGGAATTGCTGTTTGGCTAAACCGTAAATTACCAGATATAGTGAAAAAATTATATCATGAATCATCAGCTAAAAATAAATAAATTTTATCTGGCGGCATAACAGTTACTCCACGTTGAAAGTTGTACCACATAACTAAAGCATCACCAACACCATAGATTAAATTATTTTGTGTTGAAGATTTAATTACATGCTCCAAATAAACCTTCTTTCGGTCAATCTTAACTAAATAAGTCTCAACAATTATGGATTCAGGATATGTAACTTGTCTTTTAAAACTAAAACTTGTATGCAATAAAATCGGTGCACATTGAGCTTTACCATCATAATCAAGATTATAATGACGTAATAATTCAAATCTAGCCTCTTGAATATACAAAAAATATGCAGTATTATTGAGGTGATTATATGCATCCATATCACCCCAACGAATGACAAACTCATGTCTATGTAATAATTTTTTAGACAAAAACCACCTCAAAGCTAGTCAAAAAAACGTGTAAACTGCTCAACATCCTCACGCACCGTTCGATAACTATTAATTACGGCATCTTTATTCTCATAACCTATAGCCATACCGCACAATAATAAATTATCATCTGTATAATTCAAATGTTCACGAACTAACTGAGGATATTCTGCCAATGCAGCCTGAATACAACTAGACAAACCAAGTTCTTCAGCCATTAATGCCACAGATTGAATAAACATTCCACAGTCAAGATATGAGCCTTTTTCTAGCATACGGTTCGTGAAAAAATACAATACAATAGGCGCACCAAAAGCGCTATAATTTTGTACCCATTGTTCAATTCTTTTCTCTGGTTCTTGGCGAGTAATCCCAAGGGTTTGATACATTTGCAATCCACAAGCTAATCTACGACGTTTCATTTCTGTTGGTAATGAACTTGGATAATAATTATAGTCTAAAACCTTTTCAGTACCACTTCTGAATGCTTCAATCATTGCATTATCTAATTTTTGCTTTGTGTTACCTGTTACAACCGCAACTTTCCACGGCTGAGTATTAGTACCTGATGGTGATTGACGTGCAAACTGTAAAATTTTATGAATATCATCTTGACTAACTGGTTTATCTAAGAAAGCACGTACTGATTTACGATTAATTAAAGCATCACTAACATTCATTAAGTCACTCCTTAAAGTATTTTCAAACCAATGCTTGGTTCATTTAATTCTGCGGCCTCGCTACGACGACGAGTACTATCTAATTTTATTCTCATCTTAACATCATTTAAACTATCTGCATTTTTTAATGCTTCTTCATAACTAATTAAACCATCTTCATATAGTTTAAATAAAGCCTGATCAAAAGTTTGCATACCTAAGTCACTAGATTTAATCATAACTTCTTTAATCGGGTCAAACTGCTGTTTAAAAATATAATCAGCAACAGTAGATGTATTAATTAAAATCTCTAATGCTGGTGCACGTCCTTTACCACCAACTTTTTGAATTAATCTCTGACCAACAATTGCCTTTAAATTTAATGATAAGTGCATAAATACCTGATGATGTTTTTCTATTGGAAATAAATTCACAATACGTTCGATGGCTTGAATAGCATTGGTTGCATGAATTGTTGCTACACATAAATGCCCAGTTTCTGCAAATTGCAAAGCATAATCCATAGCTTCTTCATCACGAATTTCACCAATTAACACAACATTTGGAGCTTGACGCAAGGCTGATTTAATTGCATTATGCCATGAATCAGTATCAACACCAACTTCTCGTTGTGACATGATACAATTCTGATGCTGATGCACAAACTCAACAGGATCTTCAATGGATAAAATATGACCATGCGAATTTTTATTGCGATGATCTAGCATAGCTGCCAAAGTTGTTGATTTACCAGATCCAGTCATACCAACAACTAAAATTAAACCTTTACGTTCCATCGCTAAATCAGCCAAAACAGTAGGCATATTTAAATCTGTCAGGGTTGGAACTTTGATATTAATTTTACGCAAAACCATTGCACACTTGCCCTGTTCAAGATAAGCGTTTACCCGAAAACGACCACCATCAGGATGAGAAATTGCAAAATTTACTTCTTTTTCTGCATCATAAATTCGACGCTGGTGATCATTCATAATTGAAAATACTAATAATTTACTCTGTTCAGCGGTTAATAATTCATTAAATTGCGGAGATAATTGACCATCTATTTTAAAGGCTGGAGCAAAATTAGAAATAATAAAAGTATCATCAGCACCAACTGCAATCGCTTTTTTGAGTAAATAATTCATAAACAAGCGTGCGCTTTCAATCTCACGGATCATATTTACTTGAATTGCCATTAAAATCTACTCCCTAACTTATAAATCAAAAAATAATTCTTTTTGTACTGCATATATGATGGCATCATCAACGCTTACTTCACCTGATTTAACTGCTTTTAATAAGCTTTGATCCATAGTTTGCATTCCATACTGCTGCCCAGTTTGTAATGCTGAGTTAATCTGAGATATTTTATTTTCTCGAATTAAATTTTTAATAGCTGAATTAACAATCATAATTTCATGACAAGCAACACGTCCTGAACCATCTTTTTTCTTAATTAATAGCTGAGAAATAACCGCTCTTAAACTCTCCGACAACATAACTCTGACCATATCTTTTTCTGCAGCAGGAAAAACATCAATAATCCGATCTATTGTTTTAGCTGCAGACGAAGTATGTAGTGTACCAAAGACTAAATGACCAGTTTCTGCACCAGTTAAAGCTAAACGAATAGTTTCCAAATCTCGCATCTCACCAACTAAAATTGAATCAGGATCTTCACGTAATGCAGATTTTAAAGCATTAGCAAAACTTTTAGTATGAGTATTTAATTCACGCTGATTAATCAAACTACGTTTACTAGTATGAACAAACTCTACAGGATCTTCAACTGTTAATATATGTTGATAATCAGTTTCATTAATAAAATCAACCATTGCAGCTAATGTCGTTGATTTACCCGAACCTGTTGGACCAGTTACTAATACCATACCTTTATTATAACTAGCTATTTCTCTAAAAATAGCAGGTGCATTTAATTTATCTAGAGAAAGAATTTTTGAAGGAATTGTTCTAAATACTGCACCAATACCTCTTGTTTGCATAAATATATTAGCACGAAAACGTGAAACATTAGGAATTTCAAATGCAAAATCAACTTCCATATTTTGCTCAAAAATTTTGCGTGTATTATCATTCATGACATCATACACCATATTTTTGACTTCATTTGGTTCTAATGGCGGTAAATTTACTTTACGAATTTCCCCATTTACACGTAGCATAGGTGGTAAACCACTAGATAAATGTAAATCAGAAGACTTGTTTGCCACACCAAATGTTAGTAACTCAGTAATATCCATTTATTTTTATTTCCTAAAGATGGAATTAATATTATTTTAATCGTATAAGGTACTAATTATATCATTAAAAATTAACAAACTAAATCACTTGTTACAACAAACAGCTTTGAATCACAAATGTCAGCTCGAAAAATTAATTAGCTATGCTATAATAGCCGAAATATAATTAACTTTTTCACATAAAACAAAATGACTATTGCAGAAAACATACTCAAAATAAAAAATGAAATCAAACAACAATCTCAAAATAGAATAGTTGAACTAATTGCAGTTAGTAAGAACTTTCCAACACTCGCTATTGAAGAAGCTTACCAAGCAGGACAAAAACAATTTGGTGAGAATTATGCCCAAGAATTTGCAACCAAAGCTGAAGAATTAAAACATTTAGATATTGAATGGCATTTTATTGGTCACATTCAAAGCAATAAAACTAAAATTATTTCTAGCTACGCAAATTGGGTACATACTATAACTAAAATATCACATGCAAAACGACTCAACGATCAACGTTCAGATAGCGCACCTAAACTAAAAATTTTAATTGAGGTAAATATTAGCAATGAAACTAGTAAACATGGGTTAAAAACTTTCGCTGAAATTCATGAGTTAGCATTACAGATTAAGCAATTACCCAAACTACAATTAATGGGGCTAATGGGAATGGCAGCAGAAAGCATCGACCAACACTTAATCCAACAGCAATTTAAAAAGCTAAATAATTATTTAAAGCAATTAAATCAACTTGGATTTGAGATAAACCAATTATCAATGGGAATGTCTCAAGATTATCAAATAGCAATTGATAACGGTGCAAGTTTAATTCGTATTGGTAGTAAAATTTTTGGAGAACGCAATTATGACAACAATTAATCTAGTTTTTTTGGGTGGAGGCAATATGGCTGAAGCTATTTTTGCTGGTTTGGTTAATAACCCTCAATTTAAAATTGAAGTTATCCAAAGAAATATAGAAAAAGCACAATTATTGCAAAAAAAATATCCGTCGATACGAGTAACTGCTAAATTAGAAAGACAATTAACTTCTGAAGAAATTTTATTTTTAGCCATAAAACCACAGCAGGCTAAAGATGCATGTATTGCGATCAATCAATTTACCGCCCAATGTCTAATAGTATCAGTAATGGCAGGTGTATCAATTAAAAGTATTAGTAATTGGCTAAACAACAACAAAATTATCAGAACGATGCCTAATACACCGTCTAGTGTAAATAAAGGTATTACAGCATGGTTTGCAAACTACAGTGTTTTAGAGTGCCACAAATTAATTTGTGAGCAAATTTTCAGCACAATAGGCATCACATATCAAGCTAAAGAAGAGGCAGAAATTGATAAAATAGTTCCAATTAGTAGTAGCTCAATTGCATTTGTTTATTACTTTATGGAAGGACTAATCGAAAATGCAGTTCAAGAATTTGGTTTTAGCCGTGAGCAAGCAACACAATTAGTAAAACAAGTCATAAATGGAAGTTCTGCTCTACTTGATGCAAATCCAGAAATATCGATTAGTGAACAGAGAGCTAGAGTAACTTCAAAAAAAGGAGCCACAGAGCAAGGTTTAATTACATTTGAACAACAAGGTTTACACGAAATAATAAAATTAGCGATGCAAAATTGCTATAAAAGAACCATTGAAATGTCTCATGAATTTAATTAACTAAAAATATTACAATAAATTTTTGTAATGATGTATCATTACGTCTAGTAATCAATTGATTAATTATACTAACTTTACTGAGATATAAATGGAAAAAAAATACATACCAATCGATTTGCACTGCCACACAAACCATTCCGATGGTGCATTAAGTGTAAGAGATGTTTTAAATCTTGCCAAACAAAATGGTGCACAATATCAAGCAATAACAGACCACGATACAGTTGATGGAGTTGCTGAAGCACGAAGCATTGGAGATGAATTAAATTTAAATATTATTGGTGGGGTTGAAATTTCGGTTACATGGCAAAAAGGTAATTTAGTACATATTGTCGGACTAGGTATCGATGAAAATAATCAACAGTTAGTTAGCGAACTAGCTAAACTGCGGGCATCTCGTCTTGAACGAGGACGTAGAATTGGTGTAAATTTAGCTAAAATTGGTATTTCAGGTGCATTTGAAGGCGCATTAGCATTAGCCGATAAACCAGAATCATTAAGCAGGACTCATTTTAATCGCTGGTTAATAAATCAAGGTTATGCTAAAGAAGGTAAAGCATTTGAACGTTATCTAGCGCCTGGAAAACCAGGTTATACCCAACAAACATGGGCTGAATTATCTGACTGTGTTCGTTGGATTAAAGAAAGCAGAGGTATTGCAGTAATAGCACATCCTGGACGTTATAATTTTACCAGAACCAAATTAGTTCGTTTAATAGAAGAGTTTAAATCTTATGGCGGACAAGGTATCGAAGTAATAAGTAGCTCACATAGTTTAATTGAACAAGAAAATATTGCTTCATTATGCACAAAGTATGATTTATTGGCTAGTTGTGGAAGTGATTTTCACCAAGCAGATGGTTTTCGTAAAATTTTACCAGGTGGCAATAAAGCTATCCCATTAGGATTAAAAACTGTATTCCCATATCTAGGAATTGACATAACACAGCTTTAATATTGGAGTAATAATGACAAATAAATTAAAACATGGTCTTAGCAAACGCCACATATTAATGATTGCTCTAGGGAGTGCAATTGGAACTGGATTCTTTTTTGGTGCTGGTGAATCAATAAAATTAGCTGGTCCAGCAATTTTACTATCATATGCAATTGGCGGGATTATGATGTATATAATAGTAAGAGCATTAGGTGAAATGGCAGTAGCCGAACCAAGCTCGGGTTCATTTAGTTATTATGCTTATAAATATATTGGAAATTATGCAGGATTTGTCTCAGGTTGGAATTATTGGTTTAACTATATTATAGTCTGTATGCTCGAATTAACAGCAACAGGTATTTTTATGGATTATTGGTTTCCAAGTTCCGTACATTGGATTATAACATTAGTTGTGATGTTAATTTTTATGGGAATTAACTTACTTAATGTAAAATTTTTTGGTGAGTTTGAATTTTGGTTTGCGGGAATTAAAGTTTTTACAGTAATTTGCCTAGTAATATTTGGAATTTATATCTTAAGTTTTTCACCCAGTAGTAATCAAAATGTATCGAATGTAGCAAATTTATGGTCACATGGTGGATTTTTTGCGAATGGATTACAAGGATTTCTATTTTCATTTGTTGTTGTCGTATTTTCATTTGGTGGTACAGAATTAGTTGGAATAACGGCTGGCGAAGCTGAAAATCCCAAAAAAACTATACCAATGGCAATAAATGGTATTATTGTACGGATTCTTTTATTTTACTTAGCAACATTAGCAATCATCATGTGCTTATATCCATGGAATAAAATTGATGCACATATCAGCCCATTTGTTGATGTATTTAAACAAATAGGGATTAGTAAAGCAGCTAGTCTAATGAATTTAGTAGCAATTACCGCAGCACTATCTTCATTAAATAGTGGAATTTATGGTACTGCAAGAATGGTTTATAATCTTGGGTTACAAGGTAATGCACCACAACAATTTACGCATATTTCCAAAAAAGGTATACCAACAGTTGCAATTATTTTTTCTATGATTTGTATTGGATTAACGGTACTACTAAATTATCTGTACCCTAAACAAATTTTTAACGTATTACTGTCGGTAGCAACTATTGCATCAATCTTAAATTGGATTACAATATTAATAACTCATGCCAGTTTTAAACGTAAATTTAAAGGTAATAGCAGTTACCCAGCATGGTTATATCCTGCTAGTTCAATTATCGCATTAATTTTTTTAGTTATTGTTGCGATTGTAATGTACTTCATGCCTGATTTTAGAATGGCTATAGTTATTGCCCCAATATGGATTGCTATTTTAAGCTTGGCATATATGATTAAAATAAAATTTGAAAGAAAAAATAATGGATAGTAAAAAAGATCATCTTCAAGGAAAATTAAAAAATCGCCATATTCAAATGATTGCACTTGGTGGTGTTATCGGCACTGGATTATTTTTTGGTGCAGCCAAATCAATTCAATCAACTGGACCATCAATAATTTTGTCATATATTTTGGGTGGAATAGTTATTTATATTATTATGCGAGCACTAGGCGAAATGACAGTTCACCATCCATCATCTGGTTCATTTAGTGATTATGCAAATCGTTATATTAGTAATTATGCTGGATTTATTGCTGGTTGGACAGCATGGTTTGAATACACCGTTGTTTGTATGGTTGAATTAACTGCAGTAACATTTTTCCTCGATTACTGGATACCTGGGCTACCACATTGGTTAATTTGCCTAGGATTATTATTTTTATTTACTTTAGTACAATTAGTTAGCGTAAAACTATTTGGTGAATTTGAATTCTGGTTTGCAGGAATTAAAGTTGCGGCAATTATCATGATGATTTTCTTTAGCGCATACTTAGTTACATTCAATTCACACATTCATCAAAATATGATCACTAATATACATACTTATGATAGTTTGCACGTATTTTTTGCTAGTGGAGCAAAAGGATTTTTCTTTTCATTAGCAATTGTAATCTTCTCATTTGGTGGTACTGAATTTGTCTCAATTGCGGCAGGTGAAGCTGAAAACCCACGAAAAAGCATTCCTCAAGCAATCAGTGGGGTAATAGCTCGAATAATTATCTTTTATGTTTTAACAATGTTAGCAATTATTTGTTTATATCCATTTAATAAATTAAATGCGCATGTTAGCCCATTTGTTGACGTATTTAAACAAATAGGAATTAATCAAGCTGCTGATATTATGAATGCCGTTGCAATAACAGCTGCCCTATCAGCATTTAATAGTTGCTTATATGCCGCATCTCGAATGTTATTTAGTCTAACAAAACAGGGATCTGCACCAACTAAATTTGCCAAAACAAATCAAGTTAATATTCCAAGTAACGCATTACTTTTTACTAGTTTATGCATTTTAATTAGTGTTGCAATGAATTACTTATTTCCAGATAAAGCCATAATGTATTTATTAACTATTGCAACCTGTGCTATTTTAACTGTATGGTTTTTAATTTTATTAACCCAAATACATTTTAGAAAACATCAACTACTAGATAAAATTAGTTATCGCTTAATTTTATATCCGTATAGTAATGTTTTTGCCATGTCGTTTTTAGTAATGGTAATGTTTATTATGCTGTGGATTGATGATATGCGTTTAAGTGTAATTGTTACACCTATTTGGTTATTTGTATTATCTTTATTATACGTTTTTAATAAGAAATCAAGTAAAAAGTCAAAATTAATATAGTAAACCAATAAACTAAAATACTGCACAAAATTGTGCAGTATTTTCAAACCTAATCTCGTTACATTTCCACCTTTATTTGAATTATTTGCCTTATCAGATGTTATGGCTCAAGATTAATTTTTTTTAATACAATTTCTATATATTTTTTAGGCATTATATTTTTTTTACGCTCATTCCAGCTTGGATTTAGTTCTGACCAATTCCAGACGTTGCGACATGTAGAATTTATGTCAGTAGCTCCTTCATGATTAACAACCCAATGAACCGTAGATAGTAATTCCATACCAAATGGATATTCATAACCTGAAATTAAATTGTTAATTTTATCGACACATTCAAGGTCATGGTTATTCTCTAAGAATGCACTAGCTAAACTATGAGCAAAATCACTAACTTTGTATTGATAATCATCACTCTCGTCATCTTTAAATTTTTCAACAAATTTATTTTCAACCAGTAGTGTTATTACTTTTTTTAAATCAGGAGCATATGGACCAAATTTATTTTTTTCAAAGTTAAGTTTAGATAACGTTGGCTCACCTGACTCTTTAATAAAGTAGGCTAATTTCTGGATTTCTAAACTAGTTAATGCATAGCGCAAACCCTGATAGTGATACATTAATAATAAAAGAATTGCACGCCCAATCGTCATATGTTTAAATTGTTCGCTAGTAAATCCTATATTACTCTCATATGTTTGTTTGTCTGGTGCAAATATAAAAACATCAATATTAAGACATGACAACTTATCTATAATGATATCCTCAACTTCTTCCCAAATTAAGCCACCATTGCCACAACCTAGCTGAGGTATTGCGATAGATTTAATATGGTACTGTTTAATTACATTAATTAAATCATCTAATCCGCTAGTAATATACTCAACTTTGGAATTATTGCGCCAATGTTGTTTAGTCGGAAAATTAATGATATAACGTGGATTTTCGGATAACATCCCACAATCATAAACCAGCATCTTGCCAGTTGTTACATTGCCAGACTTACACTCTTTGACATAATACTTAAAATTATCAGGATATTTTTGTTTAAATTGTAGTGCAATACCTTTACCCATTACACCTACACAATTAACTGTATTGATTATTGCTTCAGCTGGATAAGTTAATAAATCTCCAGAAACATATTTAATAGTCATTATTTATACCACTCTCTTCGTATAATAATTGGCAAATCAATCCCATATTTTTTACATAAGAAATCTAATTTCTGCTTCATCTCTTCATTTATAACGGCAAAACCAATAATATCTGCTAGATCAACTTTCTGATAGATTAAAAATTCAGCCATACGCTTAGATTTACGGTTTGCCCAGCGAACATTTTCTGGCCTATCTTGCCAAATTTTTGCATACTCGCCCAAAAGCGGAGGTTCAGAAAAAATATCCCAATCAAGCTGATCTAATTGTGATAAATCATCATACCATGTTACTTGGGGTTGCATAATGGGGTGATGGTCACAAAAAACAAAATTGTTGTTGGTAAACTGTTCTGCATAGCTCACAAAATATATCATATCTTCTTGCTTAGTTGTGCAATTAGCAATAATACCATCAGCAATTGCAAATAACATTGGAGAACGAGGTGCAAAATGAAATGGCACATAATCATGTAAATTATTACCATTTGGCAATGTTATTCTATGCCGCACATCTTGAATGCCTTCATATGCAACATTGGTGTAATTTATACAGTTGCGAGATAACATATTTTTTGCTAATAATCCACCAGATGCAAATATATTAGGTAAATTATCAATTGCCGTCATATGAAAAATTCTGGTTTGCTTAAATAGCCACTCTGGATAATTAATCGGCATAACCTGCATCTTTTTTTAGAAAATTAATTAACTCATAGAATAATTGAGTTAAATATCCTTTATCCACACCATGTTGTCTAAATTTGACAAATAAACCTGTCGTAGTAATGTGCTGCAAATATGCTTCAATTTCATTATCTGAGAGGTCTAAATTACTTTTTACTTCATCAATAAATTGTGCCCAAATCTCACACTGATTGCTATAAAAAGAATGCTCACTCTCAAATGTTCCTCCACTATCAACACCTAATGAAATTTCATAGTTATGTAAAATTGATAAAATCTGAAACTCAATGAAACTAATATTTTCTAACAGATGTAAGAAAATTTCATATTTATCATTTAGTGAATCATTATGTTCTGGTTGAAGCTTGTGGCAATAAGAAACAAATAAATCTGCAAGTAGTTTAATTTTTTCTTGTTGGCGAATTTTCAGTAATGCTTGTTGCGTTAAATACGCGGTATGCAAAATATCATAGTCATTAAGGTTTTGAAGACTAAGATCAGCTGTTCCACGCTTTACATCTTCAAGAAAGAAGTTGAACTTTTCTTCTTGAAACCGTTTATATATTTCTGAGCACATGGCAATTAGAGGTATGACCTGCCTGAAAATACTCTCTGCAGCTATTCTAACTAGAGTTGGAACATTTTTCATTATTTAGACGTTTTCTTCATTTGAGTAATTAAAACATTGGTTGCAGTGCTTAAAATCTGATAAAAATTAGGCGCAAGTGGAGTTTTATCATACCCATAAATAGTCTGTTTTTGGAACTTATAACTAAAATTAAATGTATTGGTAATTTCAAATCTACGCTCTAAAGTATCTCCCCCGTCAATATTGAGCGTACGTCCTGATGAAATCTCTAGATTTT
>DYTA01000016.1 GCA_020726205.1 Nitrosospira multiformis | reverse complement strand
AAAATAACATAGATATTTTATCACATAGTTACTTTATAAATATGGTTATATTGCACTGCATTAACTTCTGTCTCTTATTCAATAAAAATTTCTAGTAAGTTATTTAAAAAATCTCGTCCTTTTTCAGTTGGTCGAATATTGGATGTTTCAAGTGTGATAAATCCATGTTCTTCAGCGGTTAATAATTTAGGTAAAATTACTCCTAGTTCTATCCCTGTTGTTTGTGTAAATAATTTTGTGCTAAAGCCATTAGTTAAACGCAATGCATTCATCATAAATTCAAGAGGTAACTCTGCATATTGAACATTGTGTGTTTTGCTAAACGGAATGTTCTTACTAATTTTGGTGAGGTAATCATTAGGGTGCTTTGTTTTACTAATTCTCATTATTTTGTCATGAAAACTTAATTTTGAATGAGCACCTGCTCCGATTCCGAGGTAATCTCCAAATTGCCAATAATTTAGATTGTGTTGTGCCTCTTTACCTTTTTTTGAGTATGCAGATGTTTCATATCGTTGATATCCATTTATTTGTAACATGTTAATTATGTTATCTTGCATCTCATAACAATTATCATCATTAGGGAGATTTTGGGGTGGAAATTTTGCAAAATATGTATTAGGTTCAATTGTCAAGTTATAAGCTGAAATATGAGTAGGGGAAAATTTTATTGCGGTTTCAATGTCTTTTTCTACATCCATAATTGTTTGATTAGGCAACCCATAAATTAAGTCTAGATTAAAATTATTAAAGTGCTTTGCTACCACTTCAATGGCTTGTTTTGCCTGAATACTATCATGAACTCTACCGAGTAATTTGAGATAAATATCGTTAAAAGATTGAATACCTAAAGAAATACGGTTAATGCCAGCACTAGAATATTCATTAATATATTTACTTTCAACACTACTTGGATTAGCTTCTAGGGTTATTTCTGCATAAGGAGATAAATTAACTCTTGCGCGAATTTGTTGTAGTAAGTAGTCGAATCCTTGACCACTAATGAGGCTAGGTGTTCCACCACCAATAAAAATTGATTGGATTGTTCTTCCCCAAATAAGCGGTAAAGACATCTCTAAATCAGTTATTAATGCCTGCAAATACTCTTGTTCTGGTATTTTAGTATCTATTTTATGTGAGTTAAAGTCACAGTAAGGACATTTCTTAATACACCATGGAATGTGTATGTATAAACTTAATGGTGGTAGTTGTTTGAGTGTAATATTTTTCATTTTTTGCTAACGTTCTTTATTGTAAAATTAATCATGATTTTAACATGAGTAGCATAAATAGCTTGACAATCTAATTTAGATAAACCTAAAATAATGGACAAGTCTATTTTAACTACTATTTAAGTAAAGCATATAATGAATACTGTAGAATTGGAACTTTTAAAATCTAACGCAGAATTGGCTGTAATTTTATTAAAAAAAATGGCACATAAAGATCGTTTATTGATTTTATGTCATTTAACTGTTGGTGAAATAAGTGCAGGTGAACTTTCTCAGCGTTCTTTATTGAGTCAATCAGCATTTTCACAACATCTAGCTATATTGCGAAGTGAGAAATTAGTTAAAACAAGAAAAGACGCTCAAACTATTTACTATTCTTTGGCAAATGACTCTATAGTTGAAATTTTAATTACTTTAAAACAAATTTTTTGTAAGGGGTGTTGATATTATGAGTAGAATTGAATATTTAGACGATCAGGAACTATGTACAATGTTTCCGAATGGTATGTCTTTAAATAATGACGTGGTTATTGTAGATGTGCGTAGTGCTGGAGAATATGCCGCAGAATATATTTCTGGTAGCGTGAACATTCCATTAGACGAATTGTTAACTAATGATAAAAATCAATTTAAAGATAAAGTTGTTGTGTTCCATTGTAAAGGTGGTGTGAGAACTCGAAATAATCAACATGTGTTAGAAATGTTTGCTACTAAGCAGTCATTTTGTATGGCAGGAGGTATCGAACAATGGAAGAGTTGCAATCATCCAGTAAAGAAATCATAGTTATTAATCAACCTATTACAACACGTCAGCAGGTTCAGTTTATTCAAGCTATTTTTGTATTAGTTGGCGTTATGTTGGGTAATTCGTTTTCTCAGTGGTTTTACATGTTGGATATTTTAGTTGGTATCAGTTTGTTGGTTGCCAGTTTAACTGGTAGTTGTTTGTTGGAGTTAATGTTTGCTAAATTACCATGGAATAAACCAATTGTAAAACATAAAATTAGAGATTGAATCTATCAAAGGATAAATAATATGAAAATTAAACAAGTATACATATATAGTTGTTTAAGTTTGTTTATATCTAGTTCATTTGCTGATCGTATTGTTACTAGTTGTAGTTTTGAATCTGGAGCAACACACTGTCTTGCTAGTGAGAGTAATAATAAATTACTTGATGTTAAATGTATGAATGGTGAAAATGGTCAAGTAAATTGTAATGGCAATTATAGTGAAAGTTCTGTTGAAAAGTTGAAAATTAATTGTAATAAAGATGTTAATGACAAGACTTTATCTTGTTTAGGTTCTCTTGGTGCAGACACCAATTTTAAGATGGAGTGCATTAAATCTTCTGTTCAAAATTTTAAGTGTGCTATTTCGGACAATAGTGGAGAGTCTCTAACTATGCTCTGTTCAATTGATAAGAATGGTATGCCTAATTGTTCTGGTTTAGATGAGAATGATGATGTACATAAAATAAATTGTAATGGTAGTGAAGGAAAGAGTGCTTCTTGTGTCACAAATTAATATTAAGTAATATGATGTAACCGTTTTCTTGATTCGTATGAAAAATACTTGAGCAAGTTTGTGGTATGATTTAAATCTTTACCATTTTCTTGCTCATTTAATTAATCAATACGTATATATTAGTTATTTTGTAGTTATTGAAGCTATAATGCTTTTAGCTACCGCTTCAGCAACTTGAATACCATCAATTCCAGCAGAAAGAATCCCTCCAGCATAACCTGCGCCTTCGCCAGCAGGAAATAAACCATGTGTATTAACACTTTGCATTGTTATGTCATCGCGTTTAATTCGGATTGGTGATGAAGTTCTTGTTTCAACTCCAGTAAATATTGCATCAGGTAAATCAAAACCCCGAATTTTTTTAGCAAATGCAGGGATTGCTTCTTGAATTGCGTCAATTGCATATTTTGGTAGTGCGTGTGATAAATTTCCTAATTTTACACCAGGTTTATATGATGGAATGACTGAACCCATTTTTGTTGAAGCAGTTCCAGATAAAAAATCTCCGATTAATTGTGCTGGTGCACAATAATCGCTACCACCCAAGTTAAATGCCTGAGCCTCTAATTTTCTTTGTAATTCTATTCCTGCTAAAGGGTGGTCTGTTGGAAAGTCATCTGGAGTAATTCCTACAACGATTGCAGCATTGGCATTTCGTTCATTGCGTGAGTACTGACTCATTCCATTAGTTACTACGCAATTAGGTTCGGATGTCGCAGCAACTACTGTGCCACCAGGACACATGCAAAAACTATATACAGTTCTTCCATTACTTGCATGGTGTACTAGTTTATAATCTGCTGCTCCCAGCAGATGGTGTCCAGCATTTTTTCCATAACGAGCTTCATCAATCAGTGATTGTGGATGTTCTATTCTAAATCCAATTGAAAATGGTTTGGCTTCTATATATATACCACGCTCATAGAGCTTATAAAACGTATCTCGTGAGCTATGACCAACGGCAAGAACAATATGTGAAGAGTAAATTGTTTGATTATTTTCAAGTACAACTCCACGAATTTGTTTTTCATTTATGTCTTCGATAATAAAGTCACTAACTTTGTGCTCAAAGCGAATTTCACCACCTAAACGAATTATTTCAGCGCGAATTCTTTCGACCATTCCAACTAAGCGAAATGTTCCAATGTGAGGGCGTGCCACATAAATAATTTCTTCAGGTGCGCCAAAGCGTACAAACTCCTGTAATACCTTTCGTCCAAGGTAGCGTGGATCACGAACTTGTGAATATAATTTACCATCAGAGAACGTACCTGCACCGCCTTCACCGTACTGCACATTAGATTCAGGATTAAGATTTTTCTTACGCCATAATCCCCACGTGTCTTGAGTGCGTTCGCGAACTTCTTTTCCTCTTTCTAGTACAATTGGCTTAAATCCCATTTGAGCAAGAATTAATGCTGCAAAAATTCCTGCTGGTCCAAAACCAATTATTAATGGTCGTTCAGTTAAATTATGTGGAGCTTGTGCCACATAATTGTAGTTCATATCTGGGGTTTTACTAATATGACGATCCTTAGTCAATTTTTTTAACAATAAATCTTCATTGTTAATTACAACATCAACAATATATGTAAAGCATTGTACAGATCGTCTAGCATCATAGCTTCTTTTAAAAATACTATAAGATGCGATTTCATTTTGTGCTACTGATAACTTTTGGCAAATAGCTCTAATAAGGTCTTCTGGTGAATTATTTAATGGCAATTTTATTTCTGATATGCGTAACATAAACTTGTTCCTTTATTCATTAATTAAAATTTCACCGATGAGGCTATGCATTTTTGCTTCAGTAATTTTTACATTAACTAATTGATTAATCATTCTTGGATTTCCAGCAAATACAACTAACTTGTTGTTTTCTGTTCTTCCAGTCATTAAATGTGGATGTTTTTTTGAATAGCCATCAACTAGTATTTTTTGTGTAGTACCGATCATTGATTGACTAATTTCGTATTGTTGTTGTTCCAGTACTTTTTGCAAACGTTGTAAGCGTGCAAGTTTGGTTTCATATGATGTTTCATCTTTCATTTCTGCGGCTGGTGTACCTGGACGTGCCGAAAATATAAAACTGAAACTTACATCATATTTGATATCTTCAATCAATTTTATGGTTTTTTCAAAATCATCTTCAGTCTCACCAGGAAAACCAACTATAAAGTCTGATGAAAATGAAATATCCGGACGAATTGCCCGTATTTTACGTAGAACTGATTTATATTCAAGTGATGTATAACCTCGTTTCATTAACGCAAGAACCCTATCTGAACCGCTTTGAACTGGTAAATGTAAGTGTGAAACTAATTTAGGTAATTTTGCAAAACAGTCAATAATACGTTGTGTCATTTCACGAGGGTGAGAAGTTGTGAATCTGATTCGTTCAATACCAGGGATCTCATGAACAAATTCAAGTAGCATTGCAAAATCTGCTACTTCTCCATTCATAGTTATGCCGCGATATGCATTAACATTTTGCCCTAATAAATTAACCTCTTTTACGCCTTGTAGAGTTAATTTTGCGATTTCAGTTAATACGTCTTCAAATGGTCGAGAGATCTCTTCACCTCTTGTGTATGGTACGACACAATATGTGCAATATTTTGAACATCCTTCCATTATTGAAACGAATGCACTTGCTCCTTCAATTTTAGCATTAGGCATATTGTCAAATTTTTCAATTTCAGGAAAGCTAATATCAACTTGTGATTTTCCCGTTTTTATTTTTTCTTGCATTAACTCAGGAATTCTATGTAGTGTTTGTGGACCAAATACCACATCAACGTAAGGTGCGCGTTTAATTATTTCCTCTCCTTCCTGAGATGCTACGCAACCCCCAACGCCAATAATTAAATTTGGTTTTTGTTGCTTTAGCTTTCTAGCTCTACCTAAATCTGAAAATACTTTATCTTGGGCTTTTTCTCTGATTGAGCATGTGTTAAATAGTATTACATCTGCTTCTTCTGCTACTTCTGTTAATTCATAGCTATCAAATTGCTTTAAGATGTCGGCCATCTTATCAGAATCATATTCATTCATTTGGCAACCATATGTTTTTATGTATACTTTTTTGTTTGTTGTCATGTCTTTAATTGTTTCCTTCTTTATTTATTTTTAAATCTAGATTCTAACACCACATCATTTATATAAAAATAATGTTGGTATAACAGCACTGATTTCAGTATTAATTTTTCAAATAATATACGATTATATATTAATAATAATGAATAGTGCAATAGGATATAACTAATTGCTGTTATTAATATCTAAAGAGTATTTATGAAATTTAGTTGCTTTTTACAGTACGTTGTGTTATAATTTCCGTCCCTATTACAGCTATTGCTTGTAAATATAGGTAAATTTTGGTCAATTGTAACCAAGCCCCTTGCTGCGCAAGTGGTGATGGGTAGTAATAATAAGAAAGGTAAATATAATGAGTCTAGGATTATTAGGTCAAAAGCTTGGTATGACTCGTGTGTTTGCAGAAGATGGTACTTCGATCCCTGTGACAGTATTGTCGGTAGCTGCAAACCGTGTCGTGCAAGTTAAGACGCAAGCGACTGACGGTTATGATTCAATTCAAGTTACTTTCGGTAGTAAAAAAGCAAACCGTGTAACTAAGCCGTTGAAAGGTCATTATGCTAAAGCTGGTGTTGAAGCTGGTAAAGCATTACAAGAGTTTCCGCTAACAAGCGAAGAAGTTGCAAGTTTTCAAGCTGGTGCAACTGTGTCAGTTGAGATATTTTCAGCTGGTCAAATTGTTGATGTAACTGGTACATCAAAAGGTAAGGGTTTTGCTGGTGCTATTAAGCGTCACAATTTCTCATCTAACCGTGCAACGCATGGTAATTCTGTTTCACACAATGCTCCAGGTTCTATCGGTCAACGTCAAGATCCAGGTCGTGTATTCCCAGGTAAAAGAATGGCTGGTCATTTAGGTAATGTTCAGGTTACAACTCAAAATCTAGAGGTTGTACGCGTAGATGCTGAGCGTGGCTTATTGTTGATTAAAGGTGCGGTGCCAGGATCTAAGGGTGGTACTGTAGTGGTTCGTCCAAGTGTGAAGGCAGGTGCGTAATGGAATTAAAATTAGTAAATGTTCAAGGACATGATGCCGGTGTCTTAGACGTAAATGAGGCTGTGTTTGGGCGTGATTATAATGAAGCCTTGGTGCATCAAGTTGTTACTGCGTTTTTAGCTAATGCTCGTAGTGGCAATCGCAAACAAAAAACTCGTTCTGAAGTTTCTGGTTCTACTAAAAAACCATGGAGACAAAAGGGTACAGGTCGTGCACGTTCTGGTACTGCTTCATCACCTATTTGGCGTGGTGGTGCTCGTACATTCCCAAATACTCCTGAAGAAAATTTTACTCATAAAGTTAATCGTAAAATGTATCGTGCGGGAATTGCCGCAATCCTATCTAAATTAGTATCTGACAATCGTTTGGTTGTTACTGATGATTTAACTATTGATTCTCCTAAAACTAAATCATTTGTTACGGCATTAGAAAATATGTCTTTATCAAATGAAACTGTATTAGTAGTGGTTGATGAATTAACTGAAAACGTTTTTTATGCTTCACGTAATTTGCCAACAGTATTAGTTTTAGAAGCACATCAAATTGATCCATATAGCTTATTACGTTGCAACAAAGTTGTATTTACTCAGAAAGCTATTGAACAAGTACAGGAGCAATACTCATGCTAAAAATGGATTTATATAATGTGTTAATTTCTCCTGTAGTTACGGAGAAAGCAAATACTGTTGCAGAAAAAAATGAACAAGTTGTTTTCAAAGTTTTAAGACAAGCTACAAAAGCTGAAATTAAAGCGGCTTTTGAACTAGCGTTCAACGCTCAAGTTGAACAAGTTCGTGTTTTAAATGTTCATGGTAAAGCGAAACGATTTGGCCGTTTTAATGGTCGTCGTGACAATTGGAAAAAAGCTTATATTAGCTTGAAACCAGGTCAAAGTTTCGACTTAGCTGCTAATCAGAAATAATAGGAGCGAAGACAAATGGCTATTGTTAAATTAAAACCTACAACACCAGGACAACGTGGTGTAGTTAAAGTTGTTACTCCAGGTCTTCATAAGGGTAAACCTTTTGCAGCCTTGTTAGAATCACAAAAAAGAGGCTCAGGTCGTAACCATCACGGACGTATTACAGTTCGTCATAAAGGTGGCGGTCATAAGCAACAATATCGTTTAATTGATTTTAAACGTAATAAATTAGATATTCCAGCACAAGTTGAGCGTATTGAGTATGATCCAAATCGTACTGCACACATTGCATTATTGTGTTATGCAGATGGTGAGCGTCGTTATATTATTGCTCCAAAAGGTTTGGAAGTTGGTCAAACTGTAGTTTCAGGTGCTGAAGCGCAAATTAAAGTTGGTAATTCGTTACCTTTGAGAAATATTCCTGTTGGTACTACTATTCACTGTGTAGAAATGAAACCAGGTAAAGGTGCACAATTGGCACGTTCTGCTGGTACTTCTGTACAGTTATTGGGTCGAGATGGAATTTATGCTCAGTTACGTTTACGTTCTGGTGAAATTCGTAAGGTTCAGTTGGATTGTAAAGCAACTATTGGTATTGTATGTAACGATGAACATAGCTTACGCCAATATGGTAAAGCTGGTGTAAAACGTTGGTTAGGTATTCGTCCTACAGTTCGCGGTGTTGCAATGAATCCGATTGACCATCCACATGGTGGTGGTGAAGGTAAAACAGCTGCAGGTATGCATCCAGTTTCTCCTTGGGGTCAGAAAACTAAGGGTTATAAAACTCGTAGAAATAAACGTACTGATAATATGATTATCCGTGATCGTCGTAGAAAATAGTAAGTAAGGAATAGATAAAAATGGCTCGTTCATTAAAAAAAGGTCCTTTCGTGGATCATCACTTGGTTAACAAAGTGTTAACCGCAGTTGAAAAAAACGATAAACGCCCAATTAAAACTTGGTCACGTCGTTCAACAATTCTTCCTGACATGATTGGTTTAACTATTGCCGTACATAATGGTCGTGCACATGTTCCTGTTTATATCACGGATAACATGGTCGGTCATAAATTAGGTGAGTTTTCATTAACTCGTACCTTTAAAGGTCACGCGGCTGATAAAAAAGCTAAACGTTAAGGAGTAGAAGATGTTAGTTAAAGCTTATGCTAAAAATATTCGTGTTTCTGCACAAAAAGCACGTTTAGTGGCCGACCTTGTTAGAGGTTTGCCAGTGGCTCGTGCCCTAAATGTACTTACTTTCAGTAGCAAAAAATCTGCTGGAATAGTGAAGAAGACTTTAGAGTCTGCGATTGCAAATGCAGAACATAATCAAGGTGCTGATATTGATGCACTTAAAGTAAAAGAGATCTTCATTGATAAAGGTCCTAGCTTAAAACGCTTTACAGCAAGAGCAAAAGGTCGTGGTAGCAAGATTGAAAAACAAACTTGCCATATCAATGTAGTGGTTGGTTATTAATTTAGGAGATCAACATGGGACAAAAAATTGACCCTCGTGGGTTTAGATTAGCGGTTACAAAAGATTGGTCTTCACGTTGGTTTGCAAATAACCAATCATTTGCTTCAAATTTAATTGAAGACATCAAGATCCGTGAATATATTATGAAAAAATTTGGTCGTCGTGCTGCAATTGGACGTGTAGTTATTGAACGTCCAGCCAAAAGTATTAAAGTTACAATGTTTACGGCTCGCCCTGGTGTTGTAATTGGTAAAAAAGGCGAGGGTATCGAGCAAATTAAAAAAGAATTACAGGTAATGACAAATGTTCCATTGCATGTAAATGTTGAAGAAATTCGCAAGCCAGAATTAAATGCGCAGATTGTTGGTGATCAAGTTGCTCAACAATTAGAAAAACGTGTAGCTTTCCGTCGTGCGATGAAGCGTTCAATGCAATCAGCTATGAAATTAGGCGCTCAAGGTATCAAAATTGAAACCTCTGGTCGTCTAAATGGTATTGAAATTGCTCGTAGTGAATGGTATCGTGAAGGACGTGTTCCTTTGCATACTTTGCGTGCTGATGTTGAATATGCAACGTCTGAGGCATTGACTACTTATGGTATTATTGGTATCAAAGTTTGGATTTACAAAGGTGATATCAATGTAAATAAAAACCAATTATTTAAATCTGCACAAGATGATGATAAAAAAGCCAATAGAAAACCTGGTGCTCGTAAACCTGCACCGAGAAAAAGAAAGGTAGAAAAAGATGCTATCGCCTAATCGCTTAAAATACCGTAAAGTACAAAAAGGTCGCAATAAAGGTATTGCAACTCGTGGTACTAAAGTTAGCTTTGGTGAGTTTGGTTTGAAAGCTATTGCTCGTGGCCGTTTGACTTCTCGTCAAATTGAAGCTGCACGTCGTGCAATGACTCGTCATATCAAACGTGGTGGACGTGTTTGGATTCGTGTATTCCCAGACAAACCTATTTCTAAAAAACCAGCAGAAGTACGTATGGGTGGAGGAAAAGGTTCTCCTGAGTATTTCGTAGCTGAAATTCGTCCAGGTGCTATGTTGTACGAAATGGATGGGGTGAGTGAAGAGTTAGCACGTGAAGCATTCCGCTTGGCTGCTGCTAAGTTGCCATTCAAAACAAGTTTTATTGTTAGACAGGTGGGTGCATAATGACTAACACTGAGTTAAGAACTAAATCAGTAGAAGAGTTGAATCAAGAATTGGAAGCTCTTTTAAAGTCTCATTTTTCTTTACGTATGCAAGTTGCAATGCAACAGTTAACTAAGACTAGTGAGTTACGCAAAGTGCGTCGCGATATCGCACGTGTTAGAACTATTTTACGTGAGAAGGCTTAATTATGACTAAAGTTATTCGTACGTTAATTGGTAAAGTAGTAAGTGATTCTCGTAATAAAACAGTAACTGTTTTAATTGAACGTCGTGTTAAACATCCTTTGTATGGTAAAATTGTAAAGAAATTTACTAAATATCAGGCACATGATGAAAACAACCAATATAAAGTTGGTGATGTTGTGGTAATCGTTGAAGTTAAGCCAATTTCAAAAACTAAATCTTGGGTTGTTCAGTCTTTAGCAGTTCAAGCTTAGTTAAGTTTCAAATTAAAATTTATTTTATTTGAAATATATTTGCCAAAGGGTATGATTTAATGTTATAATCATACCCTTAACTATTTATAATGTCTAGTTAGCCCGAATTTCTCGGGCCCAATACTGGCCGTTTTTAACAACGGGTTAAGTTGGAAAGGTAAAATTAAATGATTCAAATGCAAACAAGATTAGATGTTGCTGACAATACTGGTGCACGTTCTGTAATGTGTATTAAGGTGTTAGGTGGCTCGAAGCGTCGTTATGCGAGCGTGGGTGATATCATTAAGGTAGCAATTAAAGATGCTTCCCCTCGTGGTCGTGTAAAAAAAGGTGACGTTTATAATGCTGTTGTAGTTCGCACAGCAAAAGGAGTTAGACGTAGTGATGGTTCATTGGTAAAATTTGATGGCAACGCCGCAGTTTTATTAAATGCAAAATTAGAGCCAATTGGTACGCGTATTTTTGGACCGGTTACTCGTGAATTACGTACAGAAAAATTCATGAAAATCGTTTCATTAGCGCCTGAAGTAATTTAAGGTAAGCAGCAATGAGAAAAATTAGTAAAGGTGATCAAATCATCGTTATCGCTGGAAAAGATAAAGGTAAAATAGCTCAAGTTCAACTAGTTGTTGAAGATGGTGCGAAAGTTATCGTTGAAGGTGTTAATACAGTTAAAAAACATGTTCGTCCGAATCCTATGAAAGGGACTCAAGGCGGAATCGTAGAAAAAACTATGCCGATAGATATTTCGAACGTAGCTATTTACAACTCTGAAACCAAAAAAGCAGATCGCGTTGGTATTAAAGTTGAAGATGGTAAAAAAGTTCGCGTATTCAAATCAACTGGCAAAGTGGTTGGTTAAGTCGGGAGTAAAAAATGTCAAGATTAAAAGATTTTTATAGTACTACGGTAGTTCCTGAGTTAATGAAGCAATTCAATTATAATTCAATAATGGAAGTTCCTCGTATTGAAAAAATTACATTAAACATTGGTTTGGGTGAGGCAGTTGCTGATAAAAAAGTAATGGAATTTGCTTTGTCTGATTTAACAAAAATAGCTGGTCAAAAACCTGTTGTAACAAAAGCACGTAAATCAATTGCTGGTTTTAAAATCCGTGAGGGTTATCCAGTTGGCTGTATGGTTACATTGCGTAAAGATAAGATGTATGAATTCTTAGATCGCTTAGTAAATGTTGCATTGCCACGAGTACGTGACTTCCGTGGATTAAACGGTAAATCGTTTGATAAATTCGGAAATTACAACTTTGGTATTAAAGAACAAATTATTTTCCCTGAAATTGAATACGATAAAATTGATTCGCTACGTGGTATGAATATCACAATCACCACTACAGCTAAAAACAGTGATGAAGCGCGCGCTTTATTAAAATCATTCAGTTTCCCAATCAAGTAAGGAAAGATATAATGACTAGATTAGCGTTAATCGAAAGAGAAACAAAGCGTGCTAAATTGGTTGCTAAATTTGCACCAAAGCGTGAAGCACTGTTCGCTATTATTAATGATTCATCAAAATCTGATGAAGAAAAATTCGAAGCTAGATTAGCTTTACAACAATTACCGCGTAACTCAGCACCAACTCGCCAACGTAACCGTTGTGCATTAACTGGTCGCCCAAGAGGTACATTCCGTAAATTTGGTATCGCCCGCAATAAATTGCGTCAATTAGCCCTTAAGGGTGACATTCCTGGCGTGACCAAGGCTAGCTGGTAAGAAGGAGTTATTGAAAAATGATGCAAGATACTATTGCTGATATGCTTACTCGTATTCGCAATGCGCAAGCAGCGAATCATGTTGTAGCAACTATGCCTTCGTCTAAAATCAAACTATCAATTGCTGAGGTTTTGAAAGAAGAAGGTTATATTGAAGATTTTAAAGTTGAAGGTACTGTAAAACCTGTTTTGACAATTACTTTGCGTTATTACGCGGGTAAACCAGTAATTGCAAAAATTGAGCGTGTGTCACGTCCTGGTTTACGTATTTATCGTGGTTGTGAAGAATTACCAACTGTTATGAACGGTCTTGGTGTGGCGATTGTGTCAACTTCACGTGGTGTAATTACAGATCGTAAAGCTCGTAGCCTAAAAGTTGGTGGCGAAGTTTTATGTCTAGTAGCATAATTAGGAGCAAAGAAATATGTTATCACGTATCGCTAAAACTCCTTTAGCTATTCCTGCAGGTGTTGAAATTGCACTTGATGGTTCAAACGTTAAAGTTAAAGGTCCTCTAGGTCAATTAGAGTTTACTTTTGATTCAGCGGTTGCGATTGCTAAAGAAGATAATGCAATTGTTTTTGCTACTAATGATGAATCTAAATTTGCCAAAGCATTGTCAGGTACAGTTAAAGCTGTTATGAATAATATGATTATTGGTGTTACTAAGGGTTTTGAAAAAAAATTAACGATCCTTGGTGTTGGTTACCGTGCTCAGGCTCAAGGTAGTGATTTAAATCTTACTTTAGGTTTCTCTCATCCAGTAGTTTACAAGGCGCCAGAAGGAATTAAAATTGAAACACCTTCTCAAACTGAAATTATCATTAAAGGTAATTGTAAACAAGCGGTTGGTCAAGCAGCAGCGGATATCCGTGGTTATAGACCTGTAGAGCCATATAAAGGCAAAGGCGTACGCTATGCTGATGAAGTGGTAATCCTAAAAGAGACTAAGAAAAAATAATTTAAGAGGCTAGTCTAGAGATGAGTAACAAATTAAGTCGAATCAGACGTGCACGTAAGACGCGCTTAAAAATCGCTGAACTTGGTGTTAGACGTCTAGTAGTGTTTAAATCTAACTGCCACATTTATGCACAAATTATTGATGAAACAGGCACTAAAGTTTTAGTTTCTGCATCTACTGCAGAAAAAGCATTAGGTGATTCATTAAAAAATGGTGGTAATGTAGAAGCTGCTAAATTAGTTGGTAAGTCAATTGCGACAAAAGCAACTGCAGTTGGCATTAAAGAAATCGCATTTGATCGTTCAGGTTTCCGTTTCCAAGGTCGTATTGAGGCTTTGGCTACAGCTGCACGTGAAAATGGTCTTGTGTTCTAATTGGAGAAAATAATGATTGAAAATAAAGAACACCAGTTAATTGAAAAGCTAATTAGCGTAAACCGCGTAACTAAAGTAGTTAAAGGCGGTCGTATCATGGGATTCGCAGCACTAACAGTAGTTGGTGATGGCGATGGTGGTATTGGTATGGGCAAGGGTAAATCGAAAGAAGTTCCTGTTGCTGTACAAAAAGCCGTTAAAGAAGCTAGTAAAAGCATGGTTAAAGTGTCATTGAAAAATGGTACGATTCACCACTCTGTTACTGGTAAACACGGTGCTACAACTGTATATATGCAACCTGCTAAAGATGGTACTGGTATTATTGCTGGTGGTGCAATGCGTGCATTGTTTGATGCTGTCGGTGTTAAGAATATTACTGCTAAAGTATATGGCTCAACTAACCCATACAATGTAGTTCGTGCTGCAATAAAAGGTTTACAAGCAATTTCTACTCCTGCTGAAATTGCAGCTAAACGTGGTAAAACTGTAGCTGAAATTCTTGGAGAGTAATTAGATGAGTAATAAAACAATTAAAGTAACTTTAGTTAAAAGTTTAATTGGTCGCTTAGCTAATCATAAAGCATGTGCTTATGGTCTAGGGTTGCGTAAAATTCGTCAGACTGTTGAGGTTCAAGATACTCCTGAAAATCGCGGAATGATTAATAGAATCAATTATTTAGTTAAATGTGAGGGTTAATACAATGTTTTTAAATAGTATTAAACCAGCTGATGGCGCTAAACATTCTTCAAAACGTGTGGGTCGAGGTATTGGCTCTGGTCTTGGAAAAACTTGTGGTCGTGGTCACAAAGGTCAGAAAAGCCGTGCTGGTGGATTCCATAAAGTAGGTTTTGAAGGTGGTCAAATGCCTTTATACCGTCGTTTACCAAAACGTGGTTTCAAATCATTAAATGTTCAAGCTGAAGTTAGATTATCTGATTTGGAAGCTTTAGCAGGAAATGACATTGATCGTTTAGCTTTAATTAGTGCAGGATTGGTTTCTTCTCTTGCAAATAAAATTAAAGTTATCAGCACTGGAACTATCAGTGTTGCTGTTAATCTACGTGGTATTTCCACAACTGAAAGTGCAAAAACTGCAATTTTAGCTGCTGGTGGTTCTGTAGAATAAATTTGAAGGACAAAACATGGCTCTAGCAAAAATAAATAAATTTGCTGATCTTAAAAAGCGTGTTTGGTTCCTGATTGGTGCACTAATCGTTTTTCGTATTGGTGCACACATTCCAGTTCCTGGTATTGACCCTACTGAGTTAGCTAAGCT
>DYTA01000015.1 GCA_020726205.1 Nitrosospira multiformis | reverse complement strand
TAATTACTTTTGATAACTATTGTGAGGTAGATTATGAATAAAAAATTGGCATTTATTTTACTTTCTTCTATTTTATCGATAACTCCTGCTTTTGCAACTACTACTAATTTATCAGAAAGTAGTAATATTTATCAAAATAGCTTACCTGATTTTTCTGGTATTTATGATATGGTTGGCAAATCAGTGGTAAATATTAATGTTGTGACGGCGTCACCACAGGTAAATAATCCGTTTGGAGGTAGTGGAGATCCTATGTTTGATTATTTTTTCAAACGTATGTTGCCACCACAACAACAAAATCGGCAACAACGAGGTTTAGGATCTGGCTTTATTTTATCTAGTGATGGCTATGTTTTAACTAATGCGCATGTGGTGAAAGATGCTCAGACCGTTACGGTTAAATTGAGTGATAAACGTGAATTTAAAGCCAAAGTAATAGGTTTAGATACTGCAACTGATGTGGCAATTTTGAAAATTAATGCTAATAATTTAGCGCCTGTAAAAATTGGTAATCCTAATCAATTAAAACCTGGTAACTGGGTAGTTGCAATTGGTTCACCTTTTGGTTTAGAAAATACAATTACACAAGGAATTGTATCTGCTTTATCTCGTAATTTACCTGATGATAGTGCAGTTCCTTTTATTCAATCAGATGTTCCTGTAAATCCTGGTAATTCTGGAGGACCATTAATTAACTTGCGTGGTGAGGTAGTGGGAATTAATTCTCAGATTTACAGTAAGAGTGGTGGGTATATGGGAATTTCATTTGCGATACCAATTGATTATGCAATGCGTATTGCAGATCAGTTAAAAACAACTGGAAAAGTTGTTCATGGTCGTTTGGGAATCGCAATTCAGCCAGTAACGGATGATTTAGCTGCTTCTTTTGGTTTAAGTTCTGCTAAAGGTGCTCTAGTTAATAGCGTTGACAGTGCTTCGGCCGCAGAAAAAGCAGGGATTCAAGTTGGTGATGTAATTTTAAGTGCAAATGGTCAAGAAATTGGTGATAGCACTAGCTTACAACAGATTATTAGTAACTTAGGTGCACATAAAGAGGTTAAGTTAGTTATCTGGCGTAATAATCAGCGAATAGTTATCAATGCTATAACTATGGCTGCCGATTCTAATATTAATGATAGTAAAGCTTCACAAGATAAGTCTAGTTCAACTACGGAGCTTAAAAAAATAGGTGTTACAGTTGTTCCATTAAGTGCTAGTCAATTAAAGCCATTTTCAAATCGGGTTAGTTATGCTTTAGCAGTACAAAGTATATCGCAAATTAACCAATTATCTGGTTTAGCGGTTGGTGATATAATTATTGGAGTTGCTAATACATCGATAACCTCATTGGCTCAATTAGAGAAAATATTAGCTAGTTATAAGCCTGGTCAGCGAATAGCATTAAAAGTAGTACGTTCTAATGGGGCACAATTTATAACCTTATTTATTCCAATGTCAGTTCAATAATTTTTATCTAAGAGCAAAAATGTCTAGTTTGTTGGTAACTAGACATTTTTAATGCTCTTTCTGTTCCTTGATAATATGGTATAATCTGGATATTTTATTTTTGTTGCATCTTGATGCAAAACATTGTTGTAATTAGGAAATTATGAAAAATATACGAAATTTTTCGATTATTGCCCATATTGATCATGGGAAATCGACACTTGCTGACCGCTTTATTGAATTTTGTGGTGGCCTAGATAAACGTGAAATGGATAGTCAAGTTTTAGACTCCATGGATATAGAGAAAGAGCGTGGAATTACGATTAAGGCTCAAACTGCGGCATTAAGTTATAAAGCTAAAGATGGAAATATATATAATCTTAATCTGATTGATACTCCTGGTCACGTGGACTTTTCATATGAGGTATCTCGCTCACTCTCTGCGTGTGAGGGTGCTCTGTTAGTTGTTGATGCATCTCAAGGTGTAGAGGCTCAAACTGTTGCTAATTGTTATACTGCAATTGATTTAGGTGTTGAAGTTTTGCCAGTATTAAATAAAATCGATTTACCTTCTGCAGAACCTGACCGAGTTGCACAAGAAATTGAAGATATTATTGGACTTGAGGCGATGGATGCGGTGCATTGCTCGGCAAAAACTGGTGTTGGTTTGCAAGATGTATTGGAACTAGTTATTGCAAAAATTCCAGCACCACGTGGCGATGTAACTAAACCATTGAAAGCCCTGATTGTTGATTCTTGGTTTGATAATTATGTCGGGGTTGTTATGCTTGTGCGAGTTGTCGATGGTGAATTAAAACCTAAGGATAAAATTCGGTTTATGAGCAACAAAGCTGTATTTCCTTGTGAACAGGTTGGTGTATTTACGCCAAAAGCATTCCAAAAAACTAAATTATCCGCTGGTGAGGTTGGATACGTTATTGCTGGAATTAAAGAATTGCAATATGCAAAAGTTGGTGATACTATAACATTAGAATCTAATCCAGCAACTGAACAATTACCTGGATTTAAGGAAATTCAGCCTAAAGTTTTTGCTGGTCTTTATCCTGTTGAGTCTCATGATTATGAAAATTTACGTGATTCATTAGAAAAGCTAAAACTTAATGATGCATCGCTTAATTATGAACCTGAAGTTTCTCAAGCATTAGGTTTTGGTTTTCGCTGTGGATTTTTAGGTTTATTGCATTTAGAAATCGTCCAAGAACGCTTAGAACGTGAATTTGATATGGATCTGATTACTACAGCTCCAACGGTTGTGTATCAAGTACTTGAAAAAACAGGGGAAGTTATTTCTGTGGAAAATCCAGCTAAATTGCCTGATCCAAGCAGAATTCAAGAAATTCGTGAGCCAATTATTACTGCTAATATTCTAGTGCCAAATGATTATGTTGGTGCTGTTATTACGCTATGCACTCAAAAACGTGGAGTACAAATGAATATGCAATACATGGGACGTCAAGTGATGATGACCTATGAGATGCCATTAAATGAGGTGGTTTTAGATTTCTTTGATAAACTTAAATCAGTTTCCCGTGGTTATGCTTCGTTTGATTATGAGTTTAAAGAGTTTAGAGTTTCAGATTTAGTGAAATTAGATGTTTTAGTTAATGGTGAGCGTGTTGATGCATTATCGTTAATTGTTCATCGGGCAAATTCCTTATATCGTGGACGTGAGTTAGTGTCTAAGTTACGTGAGTTGATTCCTCGCCAGATGTTTGATATTGCTATTCAAGCAGCGATTGGAGCGCATATTATAGCTCGTGAAACAGTTAAAGCAATGCGTAAAAATGTATTAGCCAAATGTTATGGTGGAGATATTAGTCGTAAGAAAAAATTATTAGAAAAACAAAAAGCTGGTAAAAAGCGTATGAAACAAGTTGGTAATATTGAAATTCCACAAACTGCGTTCTTAGCTATTTTACAAGTTGATTAAAATCTAACTTTTGCTAAAATGTGCAGTTCTCTGCACATTTTTATTTATTATTTTGTATTAATTACTTTTAGATATCAAATAATTGAGTGTTTTTATATTTGAAATAATTTTTAGTGGTGAATAATTCATGATAATGACGTGCTATAATTATGTCCTTATTTTTTTAGGAGGTTTTATGAGTCAAATTTTGGTTATAAAAATAATTGTTACGATATTGGTACTAGCTACATTTGCTTATTTTTTATTGAATATTCGTCATGGTGCAGAGCAATTATCTCTTAAAGCGAAAATCCAAACTGCTTTTACTGGATTTATTGCTACTTTTTTTGATACATTTGGTATAGGTAGTTTCGCATCAATATTTGCATTACGCAATGCCTTTAAATTAATGCCTGATAATAAGCGTTTCAATGGTTCAATGGTTGTGCAATCTACATTGCCGACAATGATTCAATCTATTTTATTTTTACAGCTAGTTCAAATTGATAGTATTACATTAATTACTGCTTGTGTTATGATTGCTTTAGGTGGTATTGTTTCAGGTTATTTTGTAAAATTTGTAACCCGCAATGCTATTTATAATGTGATGTTAGTAACTTTTTTAATTACCATAATTATATTAATTTTAAATCAAATGAATATGCTAAGTATTGGTGGTTCTTTAATTCAGGTGCGTGATGGCAAGTTAGTTGCTTTAGGAATTATTATGTTCTTGGCTGGTTGTTTGCCTGCATTTGGTGTTGGTTATTATTCAATTATTTTAGTGGTTATTTTTCTCTTGGGTTTATCACCAGCAGTAGCATATCCTATTATGACAACAGCAAGTGCTGTTCAAATGCCGATGACAGCAGTTCCAATGATTAAAACACGTCAATATTATTCATTTAGTACATTGTTAATGGCAATTCCTGGATGTATTGCAGTATTTATTGCGGCTCCAATTATTTCTAAAGTTGACTCATCTTATTTGAAGTGGGTGTTATTAGTAGTGATTGTTTATAATATTTGGACTCTCTTTAAAGCTAAAAAAGAGTTAAAAGTAACAGCTTAATTTTTGCAGTGATAGCTAAATTAAGATAGCTGGGATTATTCCCAGCTATTATTTTTATAAATATTTGTTAATTAAGGTTAGTAAATTACGTACAGGTGAAGAAGCTAAATTATTGACGTTTTTGGGTGTGCTTTCCATAAAATAATAAGTTGAAATAAAACTTGATTCACTACCTTGCGGAGTTGGTTGGAATGCCAGAGCAGGTTGCCAAGTATTAATTGATTCCTGACGCATAATTAAATTAGTATATGTTGATGGTAAATTACTTGGTATATCAATTGCACTACCGACCAATTGCCATTTCTGATTAATGAGGGTAATAGTTTTAATTTTATTATCCTCTTGGTATGCAACATATGGAGTTTTTGTTATAGGATTGATAGTCAGGCTTATCCACCGTGAAATATTAGCTGAAATAGGATTAGCTCCCACGTCAACCCAATTAGTTCCATCAAATTTTTTTACTGATAGAGTTTGAAATTTATTTTGATATGCTACGTATGGAGTACCAGCACTATCTGCTGCAACACTTATAAACTCAGCAGAACCATCGCTCAAATTTTTATTGCCGACATAGTCGAAATTTTGAGTATGTAATATATTATCTAAAGATACTTTTTGCACACTTACACCACCATTATTTGCACCATCTTTGTAAGCAATAAATAATGGGTATGATTTGCCAAATCCAGACACAGGTGTTGCTGCGATTGATATCTGTGTTGCTGTCCCATCACTAAGTTGACTATGTACAGAATAATCACTGGCTAAGTATACGCCTAATTTACTACCGCCATTATAGTTAGGAGCATTACACGTTAATGTATCACTAACTTTTACTGATTGAGTTTGATAGTTTAGTTCATCAGAATAGGCAATGACTTGTTTGTCTGCTGAATCAAGAGTCATAGTAGCTTCACTTGCCATTAGTTGATGTACTATTGGTGAAGGGCATTCTTCAATAGGGCTATAAACTTGAAGTGTTTGAGGTATTTTGACGTTAGTAAAGTTAACTTTATCAGGTAATGCACTTAAAAAATGTATTTCGCCATATTGATTTGGATCCGGTGTATATAGGTAGGCTAAATTTAATACATTAGTGGTGGATACCGATAATGAAGAGCTGTATGCCGATAACGACATATTTTGAGATTCTGCTAAAACCGACCAAGTTGGATTAGTTTGTCCAAATAAATAGCGGTATACTGTTAATTTATCAGTTCCTTGATAAGATAAATATAAATTGCCAAGTTGATCACTGGTAAAACCAACTGCATTGGCTTGTCCTTGAACCGTAGGTGGCATTGCATCAGTTGCTATCCATCCATTTAAATTTACGGTTGTGATTATACTCTGTGATTCATATTTTGGATTTGTTGGAATAGCCGATATAGTACTTGTTCCTTGTTTTTCTTGCGCAGATACAATTATATTGCAAGTATTTAATCTAATTCCGCTTGATAGATTACATGAATTGTTCGACACTGTTGCTATGCTTGGGTCGCTAGATTGAATTGATACTACCAGTGAGCTGACATTTGCACTACTTTCTAAACTAAGTGTAATTATTGCACTTTCTTTATTGTTTAGTTGTAATAAATTTGGGCTTAGTGATATATTTCCTGGTGTAACAACTTTTCCACCTCCTCCACCGCCACCTCCATTATCAGGAGTTGGAAATCCAGAACCAGCACCAGAGTTACAAGCAGTTATACCAACTCCAAATAGTGGTATAAGTATAATCATTATATGTTTAATTTTATTATGCATAAATTTATTTTCCTATAATTTATTAGTATATTAGCAAATTATAACATATGATTAATATATTTGATAAACGATTGTTTCTATATAATTACTTATGCAAATTAACTTGTGATAAAATATTGTAGAATTTTTAATGGGGGCTAATATGCATAATAAATTCAATACTCTATCTGATATTACTACATCAAGTGGTAATGTGTATAAATACTACTCTTTGCCAAAGTTGGCAGAGTCTGGATTTAATCTTAAGAAACTACCTGTTTCAATTCGTATCGTTTTAGAAGCTGTGCTACGTAACTATGATAATATTAAAGTAAATGAAGAACATATCAATCAATTAGCAAGCTGGGCTGCTACAGGAGATCGAGTTGAGGAGATCCCATTTGTTGTGGCTCGTGTAGTTTTACAAGATTTCACTGGTGTGCCATTATTGTGTGACTTAGCTGCGATGCGCACTGTTGCAGATAAATTAGGTAAAGATGCTAAAGTCGTTGAGCCATTAGTTCCTGTTGATTTAGTTGTTGATCATTCAGTTCAAATTGACTACTATGGTAATAAAAATGCATTACGTGAAAACATGGAGTTAGAGTTTACTCGAAATAATGAACGTTATCAGTTCATGAAATGGGGTATGCAGGCATTTGATACATTTGGTGTTGTACCTCCTGGTATTGGTATTGTTCACCAAGTAAATTTAGAGTATTTGTTCCGTGGCGTACAACATAAAAATGGTGTGGTTTATCCAGACACTTTAGTTGGAACTGATTCACATACAACTATGATTAATGGTGTAGGTGTTGTTGGTTGGGGCGTTGGTGGTATTGAAGCAGAGGCTGGTATGCTAGGTCAACCGGTTTATTTCTTAACACCTGATGTAGTAGGTGTTGAATTAAAAGGCAAATTGAATGAAGGTATTTTAGCAACAGATTTAGTACTTACAATTACTGAAATGTTACGTAAAGAAAAAGTTGTTGGTAAATTTGTTGAGTTCTATGGTGAAGGTGCTGCTAGTTTGTCTGTAACTGATCGTGCAACAATTGCGAATATGGCTCCTGAATATGGTGCAACAATGGGATTTTTCCCCGTAGATAGTGAAACTGTACGTTTTATGCGTGCAACAGGTCGTTCTGAAGAGGATTGTGAATTATTTGAAAAATATTTCAAAGCTCAAGATTTATTTGGTATTCCTCAAGCTGGTGAAATTGAATATACGAAATCATTAACAATGGATTTATCAACTATTAAACCATCTTTAGCGGGTCCAAAACGTCCACAAGATAGAATTGAATTAGACAAAATGGGTTCTACATTTAATTCATTATTTGTTAAATCAATTGCAGATAGTGGATTTAATAAAACAGAAGCTCAATTAACTGAGCGTTATGAGACTAAAGCTGGAATAGATCTTGGTAATGGTGATGTTTTAATCGCTGCCATTACATCTTGCACGAATACATCAAACCCAAGCGTGCTATTAGCCGCTGGTTTATTAGCTAAAAAAGCGGTAGAAAAAGGCTTGAAAGTTAATCCACGAGTGAAAACATCATTAGCTCCTGGTTCTCGTGTGGTTGCAGATTATTTACAAAAGGCTGGTTTACAAGAATATTTAGATCAATTAGGTTTTAATATTGCTGCTTTTGGTTGTACTACCTGTATTGGTAATGCTGGGGATTTACGTCCTGAGTTTAATGAAACGATTATTGAAAAAGATGTAATTGCTTGTGCGGTATTATCTGGTAATCGTAATTTTGAAGCTCGGATTCATCCAAATATTAAAGGTAATTTCTTGGCGTCTCCTCCATTGGTAGTTGCGTTTGCTTTAACTGGTAAAGTAAATGTTGATTTAACTAAAGAGCCAATTGGTAAAGGTTCTGATGGTAAAGATGTGTTCTTGAAGGATATTTGGCCTACTTCAGCTGAGATAGCGGAATTAATGCCATTAGCCCAAAATGCGGATACGTTCAAAAAATTATATTCTGATTTAACTAAAGATCATGATTTATGGAATAATGTTCAGTCGGCTACAGGAAATGTATATACTTGGCCTGAGTCAAGCTATATTGCTGAGCCTCCGTTCTTTTCTGATTTCAGCATGAGTTATAGTGATATTAATGACATTAAAGATGCTAAACCATTATTGATTTTAGGTGATTCGGTTACGACTGATCATATTTCTCCAGCAGGATCATTTAAAGCGACAACCCCAGCAGGAAAATATTTAGAGTCTCGTGGTGTAGTTCCCAAAGATTTCAATTCTTACGGTTCACGTCGTGGACATCATGAAGTAATGATGCGTGGTACTTTTGCCAACGTGCGTATCAAAAATTTGATGATTCCTGCAGCATCTGATGGTGCACGAGTAGAAGGTGGTTTCACATTGTATAATGGTGCTCAAACTACAGTTTATGAAGCAGCAATGCAATATGTTGCAAGTAATACACCTACCGTAGTTATCGCTGGTGAAGAATATGGTACTGGTTCATCTCGTGATTGGGCGGCTAAAGGTACGCAATTACTAGGTGTTAAAGCCGTAGTAGCAAAAAGTTTTGAACGAATTCATCGCTCAAATTTAGTTGGAATGGGTGTATTGCCTTTACAATTTAAAGCTGGTGAAAATGCTGAAAATTTAGGTTTAGTTGGTACAGAAACTTATTCTGTGCTTGGTATTACTAATGATTTAAAAGCTCAACAAGATTTAATACTACGTATTACTTATGCGAATGGTCAAACTAAAGATGTTGGTGTTTTATGTCGTATTGATACACCAATTGAAGTAGAATACTATAAACATGGTGGTATTTTACCGTATGTTTTACGCGAAATTTTGAGTAAGTAATTACCAAAAATTAAGCTGGAAGTTATTCTTCCAGCTTTTTTTATTTATTTTGCTATATTGTATTATTTATGCAGTTCTTGCATTACAGAATACAAAGTGTGGTGTTCTATATGCCACTTGCATCTGACGAGCCCATTTGGGTTGTGAGTGTAGGGTATGATCATAGTAATAAGTCATATTATTGGTAGTTTGTAGATTGCTGCTTTCGTCTTGTGATTTATCAACATTATCAAACGCACGCATCAGTTGATCTGTTTCTTTAATGTTGTAATAAGACACCATCTCTTGATAATTATTAAACTCTAATTTTTGCGGTGTTCTTTTTGTCCAACTAAATTGACCTTTTGCAAAAATAACACTGCATGCATCTTGATTTGTTTGATGCATTCGATTGATTACAACTCTATTTATTAATTGGCACTCTTTGTCTGAGGTTCCACGACATTCTTTGTATAAATTAATAGCCATGCACAGGTGTGCGGAGACAACTAACATACCTTACTCCTTTTAGGGGGGGATGAAAAGATTTATGTATCCTTTACTAAATCAGATCACTAAGTAATTAAGAAAAAATAATCTACACTGATGTGTAAATTTATTGAGTTAGTGATTATTGCATATTTTTAAGGTGTTGTCAAGCTCGTTGATGTGTGTAACATATTGATATTCAATGGTATAATTATGATTTCATGCGACATAAATAAGGGTTTGAGGTTAGATATAGTTACATTATAGTTGCTTTTGTGTTGAGTTTTACAATTTATAATGTTAATTTGTTGTGTTTTGAAACTGTATTTTGAGTTTTTAAAATATATTTTGTAGGTGGTTTTTAGTATGTGAAAGTACAGTTGTTAATAACTGTACTTCTTTTAATTTATAGTTGCTAGGAAATTGCTTAACTCATCAGGTAGAGGACATTCAATATCAATTACTTGGTTGTTTATTGGGTGCTTAAATTGGATATGGTGCGCATGTAGAAACATACGCTTTAATCCAATTTTTGCTAATGATTTATTAAGCTCAAAAATTCCATATTTATCATCACCTGCAATCGGGTGTCCAAGGTATTGGCAGTGAATACGGATTTGGTGTGTACGACCTGTTTGTAAATCTGCATTAACTAAGCTAAATTGATTATATTTTTGTTTTAATGTAAATATAGTATGAGCAAATTGTCCTAATTCAGCATCTATTTTTACCCGTCGTTCACCTTCTTTATTGGTATATTTATAAATTGGTGCTTTTAAGTTGCGTTTTTCGTCTTTCCAAGCACCAATAGTTAATGCGTAGTATTCTTTGGTCATCTGATTAGTTTTCATTAACTCTTGTAGTTCAACTAAAGCTAGGCGTTTTTTTGCTAAAATTAAAATACCAGATGTTTCTTTATCTAGGCGATGAGCAAGCTCCAAAAATTTGTATATTTGTGTTTTACGTAGCTGTTCAATTACGCCAAAAGAAACACCACTTCCACCGTGACATGCAATACCATTTGGTTTATTAATAATTAAATAATGTTCATCTTCAAATAGTATTGGGAATGTTGCTTGTGGAATATGTTTATGATTTTCATCTTTTGCTGCGACTCTAATTGGTGGAATACGGATAATGTCTTTTAATTTAACTTTATCACTTACATCACTGCGTAATTTGTTTATTCGCACTTCACCACTACGAATAATACGATAGATGTGACTCTTAGGTACGCCTTTTAGGACTTTAATTAGTAAGTTATCTAAGCGTTGATTTTCATCTGCTTCAGAAACTGTATAGAAATTTACTTGATTTTGGTTTATTTCATTCATTTGGTATTCATTTTAGTTTATAATTATATCTTGATTATTTATGACTGAGCATAATTGTAACTGATTTAATATGCTTTAAGTGATATAGTTAGATAAAACTTAACTGATAAGCTGAAAATTTATATTTTTATAGTTACTCCTTGATTTTTCTGAGCTAGAGAGATATGCGGCGTAGGTGCCAATAAATCAAGTTCTTAGATGTTTAGTATAAGCAGTGAGGTGCCATGTTTATAAATAATCTAGATCACATTTATATAATAGAAATAAAAAATTTAGCTAGTTGCTTTACTAGCTTGTTATGTATTTAAACTTACTTTATACTTTGATTAAAGATAACTTTGATATGACAGATATCATTGCTTTGCTGTTAATTTGGATATATCGAATGTATGAAGTAAATTGATATCAAACTGATAAATGATTGGTGTGTGCCAGCTAAGAAAATAGTTAAACTTGCTACAGGAGAGTTAGCAGTAAGTTAATTAATATTAGTGGTAATAAGTAATATGCATTTTATTAAGTGATGGATTTTAAAAAATAAATAAGAGCTCACAAAAATATAGCTAAGAGTCTTTAGTTATCATAATATTTAAAAGAGATACATTATTTACAAACAAGTTAGCTAAAGTTTAATTGGCCTTGAAAGGTTTAATTAAGCATGAAAAGAATGTTATTTAATGCAGCTTATGCTGAAGAGCTAAGAGTTGCTACAGTCGAAGGACAAAAGTTAATCAACTTCGACATTGAAACTAGTAGTAAAGAACAGCTCCGTGGTAATGTATATAAAGGTTTTATTACTCGGGTTGAGCCATCTCTAGAGGCTTGTTTTGTTGATTATGGAACAGATAAGCAAGGTTTTCTACCATTTAAAGAAATTGATTTTCGTTATTTGCCTGAAGTTAATGGTAGTCGTGGTCGAGATTTTTCTAAGCTACCTGTTGGTACTGAATTAATCGTTCAAGTAGAAAAAGACGAACGTGGTAATAAGGGAGCCGCTCTAACTTCTTATATTACGTTGCCTGGGCGCTATCTTGTCTTAATGCCAAACAATTCTCGTGCAGGAGGGATTTCACGTCGTATTGAGGGCGAAGAGCGTGATGAGTTAAAAGCTTTAATGTCGCAATTAGAAGTTCCCCATGGAATGAGTGTAATCTTACGTACAGCCGCGTTAGGTCGTGTTGTTGAAGAGTTACAATGGGATTTAACTTATCTTTTGAAGTTGTGGAATGCAATTCGTAGTGCTTCAGCTGAACAGACTGGGTCATTTTTAATTTACCAAGAAAGTAGTTTGGTAATTCGCTCGATTCGCGATCACTTTTCTCCTGATATTTCTGAAGTTTTAATTGATACAGAAGATGTATATAATCAAGCTTGTCAATTTATGGCACATGTTATGCCAAATTTTGCTGATCGAATTAAATTTTATCGTGATGATGTACCTTTGTTTTCTCGTTTTCAAATTGAGCACCAAATTGAGTCAGCGTATGCTCGAACAGTAAATTTACCTTCAGGTGGAGCGATCGTAATTGATCACACAGAGGCATTAACATCTGTTGATGTGAATTCTGCTCGGGCAAATAAAGGCGCTGATATTGAAACTACGGCATTTCTAACTAATTTAGAAGCGGCTGAAGAAATTGCTCGTCAATTAAGACTTCGTGATTTGGGTGGGCTAGTTGTTGTTGATTATATCGATATGGAAAATCCTCGTAATCAACGAGAGTTAGAAAATCACTTTAAAAATCAATTAGGTTTAGATCGTGCTCGAATTCAAATGGGTAAATTGTCTAAATTTGGTTTATTAGAGTTATCTCGTCAGAGATTGCAAGCATCATTAGATGAATCGAGTACAATCGCCTGTCCACGTTGTGCTGGTGTTGGCTCTATCCGTGGGATTGAATCAAGTGCATTACACGTGTTAAGAATTATTCAAGAAGAAACTATTAAAAACAATAGTAATTTATCGGCAATGCATGTCCAACTGCCAGTGGATGTTGCAACGTATTTACTTAATGAGCGCCGTGATGACGTAACAAAAATTGAAGCTCGAATGAAAATTAAAATAGTTTTAATACCAAACATTCATTTAGATTCACCGCAATATAAAATTAAAAAATTGACCTATGATCATTTTGATGCAAATTTTCACAAGTCAAGTTATAATTTAGTTGAAACACATGAAGATACTTTAGCTTATAAGTCTTCTACGAAAAAAGTTGATTCTGCGGTTAGTAAAATTCCTGTAGTAAAAAATATTTTACCGGAAGAGCCAGCTCCAAATATCAGTCGTAAATCTAAACCATTATTTGGTGGTTTTTTTACTGCTATTGCGAAATTCTTTACGGCTAATCCAGTAGAAACACAACAGAAAAAAGTACCTTCAAAGCATCAACCTAGTCGTAATGTTCGTTATCGTAACGAAAGTAATAATGAACGTAGTGAACGTAACTTAAATGGAAGTACTAATCCTCGTAATGGGTCTTCAAGTCGTGATACAAATAGTAGTCAACCAAATTTAACTACAAATAAAACGCGACCTGTACCCATTACAAAAAACAATAATCGCATTCAGACTGTTAGATCAGTAAATCCTAACGATGTGAAAAATATTGATAGTATTGAGGTTGCTCCAAAACCAGTTCGTACTCCTCGGAATAATGCTAATTCATTAAAAAATAATAAAATGGAAGAATCTAGTTCTACAAGTAAGTCCGTTGGAGAAACTAGAGTTAAAGAGGTTCGTCAAAACAAACCAGAACAACAAAAGGTTATACCTGTCGTAGCTCCAAAAACTAGTGATACTGTTAATTTTGAAAAAATCAAGCCAAAAGAAAGATTAGATCGTGACGAAGTAAAGCCTAAAAATGAAGTCTTGAAAGAAGTTAAGGAATTGATTATAAAAGATTTACCTCCAATAGTTGGTATGGATATTGACAATGTAAATAGTACAGAAAATAATGTCATTAAAACTAATACAGCTAAAGAGTTACCAGCTGTACCAGCTAAAGTAGCTGTTGTCGAAGTAGTTGATTTAGGTGAGTTACAACTAGTTGCAACTAATAAGAGTCTTTTAAACCAGCCTCAACCGGTAATTGCTTTAAAACCAACTAAACGTTTTAATGATTTAATTATTGAACCTGTTGTGGTTGATGCTAATATTAATTATGAGTTAGTTGAAACTAAAAAATAAAATTAGGCACCTTTTGGTGCCTTTTGTTATGTTGCATAGCACAAATATTAAATAAGGAAACTAATATGTTAAGTCCATTAGATATGTTTGCCATTGGTGTTGGTCCATCTAGTTCTCATACTGTTGGTCCAATGAAAGCAGGTTTAGAATTTGCTAACTATCTTAAAAATAATAATTTACTAGATTTAGTGGAATGCGTTCAAGTTCATTTATATGGTTCTCTTGCATTAACTGGAGCAGGGCATGGTACCTTTCTGGCGGTAGTAAATGGTTTGGCTGGGCAACACCCGAAAACTATTGATCCTGATACTATTTATGCTCGAGTAGATAGTGTTAAATTAAACCATCAATTGAAGTTAGCTAATACTAAGAATATTGCTTTTGATTATGATTTAGATGTTTTAATTCATAAAGATGAGTTTTTGCCTGAGCATGCTAATGGAATGCGTTTTTGTGCTTTTGATAAGCACCAACAATTGATTTGCCAGAAGGAGTATTTTTCAATTGGTGGAGGTTTTATTGTTAATAAAGAGAACATGATTAATTCCACACGAAACAACTCTAATCTAATTGGTGAACCTTCTGTGCTATTCCCCTTTACAACAGCAAAGCAACTATTTGAGCATTGTCAAGCAACCGGACTTTCAATTGCTGAGATAGTTATGCAGAATGAACTAGTTACAAAATCAAGAGAGAAAGTTAAGTATGAAGCACTAGAAATTGCAAATGTAATGCGGGAATCGGTTCATCGTGGGTTAAAAGTTGATGGTATCTTACCTGGTGGATTAAATGTGAAGCGTCGTGCGCCAAATTTATATCGACAATTAATTAAAAGTGATTTAAATTTAGTTTCTCATCAAGATAGAAGATTATTGGCAATGACTTATGCAATTGCAGTAAATGAAGAAAATGCATCTTTTAGTCGAGTGGTAACTGCACCTACTAATGGTTCTGCTGGAACGATTCCTGGGGTACTTGAGTATTATAGAAATTTTTATTTAGGTGTTACAGATGACAAAATCGTTGATTTTATTTTAACGGCTGGAGCAATTGGTAACTTATACAAACACGGCGCATCAATTTCAGCGGCTGAAGTTGGCTGTCAAGGAGAAATTGGTGTAGCTTGTTCTATGGCTGCTGCTGCATTAACCGCAGTATTGGGCGGTAATCCATTGCAAGTTGAAAAATCTGCAGAAATAGCTATGGAGCATTGTTTAGGGATGACGTGTGATCCAATTGAGGGACTAGTACAGATACCTTGTATTGAGCGGAATGGTGTAGCTGCTAGCAAAGCTA
>DYTA01000014.1 GCA_020726205.1 Nitrosospira multiformis | reverse complement strand
GTAGCAATTGGGATAATTTTATTAACGATTTTAGGTTTAACCTATACGCAACGTACTATTGATTAATCGTTGTTGTATAATTATGTATAGTGTAAGTATTTGGAGATATATGATGAATTTTATTTCTGGTAAATTAATTCGTTGGAACGATGAACGTGGTTTTGGATTTATTGAGCATGAAAATTATAAGTGTGGTATTTTTGTTCATATATCTGCATTTAAGCAATATGAAAGGAGACCTTTAGTTGGTGATGTTATTTTGTTTCAATTATTAGAATCAGATAAGAAAGCCAAAGCCTTTGATGCTTATATTAAGGGTGTTAAGGTAATTCAGCAGGTGAACCAAAATAAATTATATAAACAAACATCTAATAAAATGGATAAAAAGTATAGAAGTAGTATAAATTATCGTAATTTTAGAATAAGAAATCCAATTGTAAGAAATATTTTGATTTTTATACTTTTATTCTATTGTATTGTAGCTTGTTTTAACCTGTATAAAAATAATAGCAAAATAACTCCAATTTCTCAAAGAGAAAACGAACCTTCACAAATAAATTCACAATTTCATTGTGATGGTCGTATATACTGTTCACAAATGACTTCCAGAGAAGAAGCTGATTATTTTGCTGATAATTGTCCTGGTGTTAAAATGCGTAGTTCGCCTGGTGAAGCTTGTAAAAATGATAGTCGTTGGTAATTTTTTATATTTATTTTAATATAAAAAGTAGAACACGCTGCTCCACTTTTTACGTTTATCAAATTTATTTAAAAAAATCTTGAATAAATGGATTACTTTCGAGCTTTTTGGTATCAGTTTCGCCATTAAGGTTTACAATAGAAATTTTGCCATGTCCTTGTTCAAGAGAGTTGTCTATATCTAGTACCATTCCTATAATTGCTAATGTTTTATTTTTGCGTAAATCATTAAAATCTTTTAAAGCTAATTCCACTTGTTGATTTACATTGTTTATTACTGCATCTCGCCACTGAATTTCTTCACTGCATGTACAATTAATATCAGCTTTTTTAATTGATAATGCTAAATGATCAATCTCTCTGATTATGCTTGAGTGTAGATTACTATAATCACTCATTGATACTTTTATTGCGCCACACGCAGTATGTCCTAGAAAAATTAACAGTGGAGTTTCAAGAACTCGTACACCATACTCAACACAACCCTGATTTAAAATATATTGATTACCAATATTTCTAACTATAAAGAAATTATTTTCTGGATTAAATGTAAATGATGTACTATGAGCTCTAGAGTCACAACACATGATTAAAGTGCACATTGGATTTTGACTTTTGGCAAAATTTTTAATTTCATATTCTTTGTTTGATGTATAAGTACTGTTGGTTTCTTTTATAGAGTTAAGTAATTTGATTACATCGCTATTTTTTAAGACTAATTCCATTTACTGCTCCTTTTTATCATATTTACAAAATAATATAGTTGAATATTCAACTATATTGTGATATTATGTTGCTATTAAATAATATTGAATAGAAGTTTTTATGTTAAAACGTTTGGTATTTCGTGAAATAGATTGTTTATCTCGTAATGTGAATAATATTTATGAAAGTATTTTTCGTAAGTATGGATTGCACAGAGGGCAATTTTTATTAGTTAGTCGTATAGTAGAGCAAAATAGAATTAACTTGAAAGAATTGTCAAAAATTACACGTGTAGATAAAACAACAGTCACCAAAGCAATACAAAAGTTAGAGTTGGCAGGATATATTTTAAAAGAATATGATATTGACGATAATCGAATTATTCATCTGGTGGCTACAGAAAAATGTATTAGTCTTTATAATAAAATTATCATGGAAAAAAATCAGGTTTTGAGTTTAATTATGGATAATTTTACAGCAGAAGATGTTGATTTCTATATTAAAATGACAAAGCAATTAAATGGTTATCTTGATCGTAAAGTAGAAAGTAATATTAAATAGTTGATTATCTATTAGAAGAAAATTAAAATATAAATATTTAGGGTAATATTAGAATAATGAAATATATAAGATATCGGCAACTTAAGCAAATCAAACATCATTTAAAAAATGGTGGTGTAATAGCATATGCTACAGAGTCATGCTATGGATTTGGTTGTGACCCATTTAGTTATAAAGCAATTGCTAAAATTATAAAAATAAAAAAGCGTTCAAAAACTAAAGGTATGATTATTATTTCTGGGCGGAGAGATAATTTAACTAGTGTAACTAAAAATGTAAATTTATTTTCTCCTGATTTTATGCAATATTGGCCTGGTAGTTATAGCATAATATTACCAACCAATAAAAATTTACCAACCAATTTGACTGGTATCCATCAAAAAATTGCGGTGCGGGTTACTCAACATAAACAAGTGATTCAATTAAGTGATTTTTTGCATATGCCTTTAGTTTCCACCTCTGCGAATTTATCTGGTATGAAATCTATTAAAACATATAAAGAGTGTGTGCGTAAATTTGGTTCTAAAGTAATGGTGATCGATGGTTATATTAGTTTTGCTAAGAAACCATCAACTATAATAGATTGGGAAAGTAAAAAAATTTTACGTTAGTTGTAAAATAAAAGAGGCAGAACATTTAGTTCTACCTCTTTTATAACTATTTTGCAATAGGGATATCTGCACTTACATCTGAGAATAAAGGCATTTTTGACATATAGTCGTATTGTTTGAAGCGACGGAGAATATTTTCTTGTGCTTTTACTAAATACTCAGCAGCTCGTTCGGCATCAACTCGGTTGAGACCTCTAAAGCGGTTTTCTGACCCAAAATATTCTGATAGGGGAATAATTGGTGCTCGACTATCTAGTTGCATTGGATTTTTACCTTCAATGCTAAGCGCAGGATTAAAGCGATATAGTAACCAATAGCCAGATTGTACTGCTTTTTTCTGCTGCTCCATACCATGAGTCATATCGATACCATGTGCAATACATTGAGAATAAGCAATTACAATTGCTGGACCATCATAAGCCTCAGCTTCACTGATTGCACGAATAGCTTGCATTGGATTGGCTTCTAACGCAATTTGTGCTACATAAACATGACGGTATGTTATTGCTAATAAACCTAAGTCTTTTTTGAACACAGATTTACCACCTGTTGCAAATTTTGCTATTGCACCAAGAGGTGTTGATTTTGACATTTGTCCACCAGTATTTGAGTAACTTTCGGTATCTAAAATTAAAATTTTAACTTTTTTATCGCCAGCAATTACATGATCTAAACCACCGTAACCAATGTCATATGCCCAGCCATCACCACCAATAGCCCAAACACTTTTTTCAATAATATGATCAATTATTTCTAAATGTGTATTTTGTTCTGGTAATTGACTATTAGTAATAGCTTGTTTCAATTCCGTGATTCTAGTTCTTTGCAGACTAATTTCTGTAGCATTTGAAGTTGGTGCGTTGAGTATTTCACTTATTAACTGGTGAGATTCTGAAAATGATTTTTCACTAGCTAATTGTAGTAATGTTAACTTAGCACGTTCCTGTAATTGCTCCTGAGATAAGCGCATACCTAGAGCAAACTCTGCATTATCTTCAAATAAAGAATTTGCCCATGCAGGACCACGACCTTCAGGATTAGTTGTGTATGGAGTAGTTGGTAAATTACCTCCAAATATTGAAGAGCATCCTGTTGCATTTGCAATTAATAATCTGTCTCCAATTAATTGAGTTAATAATTTAATATACGGTGTCTCACCACAACCTGCGCAAGCTCCAGAAAATTCAAACAGAGGTTGCATTAATTGACTACCTTTGAGATTATTAATTCCACCTGTTACTTGTTCAGCCTTTGTTTCTCCAAGTTTGCTAAAGAATGCAAAATTTGCACGCTCTTGTTCACGAATTGGTAATTGTGGTACCATGTGAATTGCTTTTATTCCTGTTGTTTTATTGACAACTGGACATACGTTTACGCATGCATCACACCCAGTACAGTCTTCTACAGCAACTTGTAATGAATATTGTTTATTTTCAAAACCTTTAATTCTTGATTTAGTATGTTTGAATGTGTCTGGTTTATTAATAGCTTCATCACCATCGAATACTTTCATTCTAATTGCAGCATGTGGGCAAACTAAAGTACATAATCCACATTGTGTACAGCTAGTTTCATCCCACGATGGTACATTAAGAGCAATATTACGTTTTTCAAATTTTGATGTACCACTAGGCCAACAACCATCTGCAGGTAGTGCAGATACTGGTAGATTTGTACCTTTTAGTTGCAGCATTGGTGCAACAATTTTTTGAACAAATTGTGGTGCATCATGACTCACATGAGCCTCCATAGCAATAGTACTGGTTGCTATATTGGGAACATCTATCTCGTGAATTTCAGCTAGTGTTGCATCTACAGTTGCAATGTTTTTAGCAACAACATCATCACCTTTGCGAGCATATGTTTTGGTAATAGCTTTTTTAATAGCATTAATTGCTATATCACTAGGTAAGACTTGGCTAATTGCAAAAAATGCTGTTTGCATAATTGTATTAATTCGTGTACCCATACCACATTTGTCAGCTAAAACATTGGCTTGAATAGTAAATAGTCGTATTTTTTTATTAATAATTTGTTCCTGAACCAATTTTGGTAAACGACTCCAAACTATATCTTGTGGATATGGGCTATTAATTAGGAAAATAGCACCTTCTGCAGCAGATTCTAATACATCATATTTATTTAAAAAACTAAAGTGATGACATGCAATGAAATTAGCTGTTTGGATTAGATATGTACTTTTTATTTGTTCATCACCAAAGCGTAAGTGAGAAATTGTATATGATCCTGATTTTTTTGAATCATATTCAAAGAATCCTTGAACGTATTTATCACTATTTTCACCAATAATTTTAATTGAGTTTTTATTTGCACCAACGGTTCCATCAGAGCCCATACCAAAAAATATTCCACGGAAATTTTTTGCGTTGGCACTTAAAAAACCATTATTATAATCAAGACTGTGATGTGTAACATCATCTTCAATTCCGACAATAAATTGTTTTTTACGTATATTTTTTTCTTGACTCAAGTTGTCGTAAATAGCCTTAACCATGGCTGGCGTAAATTCTTTAGATCCTAAACCATAACGTCCACCAATAATACTCGGCATATTCATAAATGGAGCTATTTCATCTTCTACTGCTTCAAGTATGGCTGTCTTAACATCTAGGTATAATGGATCTCCAACAGCACCTGCTTCTTTGGTTCTGTCCAGCACGGCAATTTTTTTAGTTGTAGCAGGGAACTCCTGAATAAAGTCTTGAACATTAAATGGACGGAATAATCTAATTTTAACTAAACCAACTTTTTCTCCAGATTCATTTAATTTGCTAATACTTTCTTCAATAGTTTCACATGCAGATCCCATTGCAACAATTATTCTGGTTGCATCTGAGGCTCCAAAATATTCATATGGCTTATAATTTCTTCCTGTAACTTTTGCCAATTTCGCTAAATTTTGCTTAACTATATAATGTGCATCAGTATAGTATGGATTAATAGCTTCTCTTCCTTGGAAGAAAACATCTGGATTTTGGGATGTACCTTTGATATGTGGTTTGTCAGGAGTTAAACGTCTAGCCCGATGTGCATTAATTGCATCTTGACTAATAAATTGTTTGATTGTTGGAAAATCTATTACTTCAATTTTGCTTAACTCATGTGAGGTTCTAAAACCATCAAACACTAACATAAATGGAATTCTACTTTCAAGAGTAGCGTTTTGGGCAACTAAAGCTAAGTCCATAACTTCTTGAACATTGTTAGCAAATAATGTTGCAAATCCAGTATTTCGTGCTGCCATTACATCAGAATGATCACAAAATATTGAAAGTGCATGACTGGCAATTGTTCGTGCAGCAACGTAAAAAACAGTTGGAGTTAATTCACCAGCTATTTTATGCATATTAGGTAACATCAACAATAAACCTTGTGATGAGGTAAACGTTGTACTTAATGAACCGCTTGCCAATGCACCATGGACAGCACCAACAGCACCTGCTTCAGATTGCATTTCACATACGGTTGGAACTTGTCCCCATATATTAGTTTCTCCATGTGCAGATTTTTCATCAGCTAATTCACCGATAGTTGATGAAGGTGTAATAGGGTAAATTGCAATAACTTCATTAGTTGCATGAGCAATATATGCTGCAGCACCATTTCCATCCATTACTTGGCTATTTTTAAACTTAGGCATAATTCATTTTCTCGTGAAAAAATATCGAGAGCTTGTTCTCTTGATTTGTGGTTTTTATAATCAAAAAATTATAAAATTTGATAATACCTAATTATACATTATACAACTGATACTATACTATAAAACTCAAGTTTTACTAGCCTAGTTTAGCTTGAGTTTGATTTTATATATATCTGTATGTTACAATCAATTATATTAGTAGTTGTATAATGATTTCATGTTTTTAAAATTTTATTTTTGTATAGGTCTAAGATGAATATCAATAAAATAAGTATTACATTATTGTCGTGCATAACGATTATCGGATTATCTGCTTGTAGTAGTATTACAAATAATATTCCAAGTTTTCTATGGTTTAGTTCTAATGTTGAGTTGCCTCCACCATTTGATAATAACATCAAAAATAATTCACTTGCAATAAGCAGTAATGAAAGTTTAGCTGTTGCAGTATCTAGTTTTGAATCTAATATTTTAGTTTATAATTTAAATCAGAATAAACTAGTTAAGGTGCTAGGTAACTATGTAACTCCTCGCAATGTAGAGTTTGCTGGTGATGACAAAAGTTTTTATGTGAGTGATAGCTCATTAGGTGTTATTCGTCAAATATCAACTGTAGATTTTTCTATATTACGTGAAATTAATATCGGTAAAGGTGCCTTTGGTTTTGTTATTGATGGTAATTATTTATTAGTAAATAATCAAGCGCAAAATACAGTAACTATTATTGATTTAGATAAATGGGAAATTAGTCATGTAATTAGTGGATTTGCTAATCCTCGGCAGGGCATAAAAGCTGGTTTGAGCGGTCGTTATGTTTATGTTACTAATTTTAAAGGCGATGATGTTAGAGTTATTGATACTAATTCTTGGCAGATCACGCAAGTTTTAAATGGAATTCCAGGTGTGCGGGCTATATCTATTTCTGCGGACGAAAGTAAGTTGTATGGAGCATCTTCAACTACAGATTCTATTCGTGTGGTTTCAATTGCTAATAATCAATTGTTACAAACTATACCAACTGAAAAAGAACCATATGGTGCTACTTTATCTGTAGATGGTCAATTACTAGCAACAGGGAATAAAGAAAGTAATTCAGTACAAATTTTTGATATGAATAATTATCGTTTATTAAAAACTATTGGTGGATTAAATGAGCCTCGTCAAGCAATTATTTTTAGTAAGACACCAAATATGATTTATGTTTTACAAAAAGATTTATCAATTGCAAAAGTAAATTATCTTTCTGAAAGTAAAACGATAATTCATTAAATTGTTTTTTAAAAGATATAAATTGAAAGAGGTAGAATTAATCTACCTCTTCTTGATATTAATGAATTTGAACACAGCTAACTAGATTATTCGCAACCATTTTTGTTTGTGGGCGTGTAGCACGACACTCATTAGTTGCTTGCGGGCAACGAGTATTGAATACACAACCTTTTGGTGGATTGATTGGAGATGGTAAATCACCCTCTAGCAACTGAATTTGCTTGGCTTTTTCAAGCTCAGGATTAGCAACAGGAACTGCAGATAATAACGCTTTGGTATATGGATGGAGTGCATTTTCATAGACGGATTGTTTATCACCGAGTTCCATAATATTACCTAAATACATTACCAATATCCGCTTACAAATATGTTTAATTACACCTAAATCATGTGAAATAAAAATAATCGTTAGTTTAAGCTGCTGTTGTAAATCTTGCAACAAATTAATAATTTGGGCTTTAATTGATACATCTAACGCACTTACTGATTCATCGCAAATTAAAACTTTTGGTTCTAAGATTAACGCCCGAGCAATTCCGATACGTTGACATTGACCACCAGAAAACTCTTGCGGATAGCGATTAATTTGATTTTGACTTAGCCCAACTAATTTCATTGTTGCTAAAACCTTTGCCATGACTTGGGAGCTAGTCATTTGTGGATAGAGTGTAATTAAAGGTTCAGCAATAATTTCAGCAACCGTCATGCGTGGGTCTAGTGCAGCAACTGGATCTTGGAAAATAAATTGAACTTGTTTATGTACATCATTCCATTGTGCTTTATTAGCAGTTGCTAGTTCAATTGTTTCATTGAATAATGCGCTACCTGATGTGATTTTATTTAAACCACATAGTGCACGAGCTAATGATGATTTACCACAACCTGATTCACCTACAATCCCTAGTGTTTCACCTTCGAAAACATCAAAACTAACCCCATCAACAGCATGAACAACTCTAGCAGATTTAAACCAACTACGCCCAAGATGAAAATGAACTTTCAAATCTTTTACGCTTAAGATTTTTTTCATAATACTACTCCTTGTGCATTTACACATTTCACAACATGGCGTGGCTCAACTCTACGTAATGGTATGGATTCACTACATAGATGATTTGCTTGACTACAACGAGGTTGAAATGGGCACCCAGTTGGTAATTGGAGTAAATTTGGTGGTTCACCTGGAATTGTTTTTAATTTTTCAACATGAGTATCCAAGCTTGGAATTGTTGCTAATAATGCTTGAGTATAAGGGTGTACTGAATTATTAAATATTGTATTGATTGATGCTGTTTCCATTAGCCATCCACCATACATTACATTGACACGGTCACATAAATTGGCAACAACCCCCATATCGTGAGTAATGAAAATAATCGTCATACCAAATTCTTTGCGTAATTCTTTTAGTAATTCCAAAATCTGAGCTTGTACCGTAACATCAAGTGCAGTAGTTGGCTCATCAGCAATTAATAATTTTGGCTTAGTTAGTAATGACATTGCAATCATAACTCGTTGGCGCATTCCACCAGAAAACTCATGCGGATATAAATGAATCCGATTAGAAGCTTCAGGAATTTTTACTCGCTCAAGCATTTTTATTGATTCTGCTAAAGCATCTTTATAGCTCATGTTTTTATGTAGCATTAAGACTTCAGTCATTTGTGAACTAATTTTTAAATATGGATTTAGCGAGGTCATTGGGTCTTGGAAAATCATTGCCATTTTATCGCCACGAATTTTATTGAGCTTAGAGGTGCTGATTCCAACTAACTCTTGTCCCATAAATTTTACAGAACCGCTTATTTTACCATTCGAAGCAAGTAACCCCATTAGAGCTAGCATTGTTTGACTTTTGCCTGAGCCTGATTCACCTACAATTCCAATAATTTCACCATCATAGACTTTGAATGATAATCCATTGACTGCTTTTACCATTCCATCTTGTACTTTGAATTCCACACTTAAATTACGTACGTCTAAAAGTGGTATTTTTTTTTCTGTCATTTTTATAACTCCTAACGCGGATCTAAGGCATCACGTAGACCATTTGCTAAGAAAGCAAATGATAGTAATGTAATAATCATTAAACCAGCAGGGAACAATAATAACCACCATGCTTGCATATTTTGTGCGCCATCTGAAATTAATAATCCCCATGAAGTCATTGGTTCTGTTACACCTAAACCAAAGAAACTTAGTACAGCAGACATAACAATCATATTAGGAACAGTCAATGCAGCATAAACAATTACTACACCAAGTAAATTTGGAATTACATGACGAGTAATAATTTTGAGATTACTAACTCCAGAAATCATTGCCGCTTCAACAAATTCTTTATGTTTAATGCTAAGTGTTTGTCCTCGTACAATTCGTGACATATCGAGCCATGAAATAGCAGCAATTGCAACAAATGATAATGCCATGCTATTACCAAAAAGAGTAATTAATAAGATACAAAAAAACAGGAATGGAATACCATAAAGTACATCTACAACTCGCATCATAATCGTATCTAGTTTACCGCCAACATATCCTGCAATAGCACCATAGAAAATCCCGACTAGTAAGACAACAAAAGCTGCTGCAAAAGCGATTTCAAAAGTTATTCGTCCACCAATAAAACAGCGTACAAATAAATCACGTCCCAGACTATCCGTGCCAAACCAGTGTTGTCCACTTGGTGTTTGCATAATTTGTCCCCAGTCAGTTTTATCAAAAGCAACCGAACTAACCATCGGAACAAAAATACACATTAAAGTGAGAATCACGATTATTAGACCACTAGTCATAGCTAATTTGTTTCTTGATAGGCGAGCAAAGACACTAAGCCAAAAACCTTTTGTTTTTGGTATATCAAGATTCAATGTATTGATTTTGCCAAACATAATAATTTCCTATTGCTTAATTTTAGGGTCAAGTAACATATATAGTAAATCGACGATAATATTAAATACTATGGTTAAAATACTGCCTAAAATAGTTATTGCCATAATCATATTATAATCTCGATTGGTTGCTGCATTTGTTGTCAGCACACCAAGACCTGGAAGAGTGAAAATTTGCTCGGTAACTACTGCACCAACTAATATTCCTGCAAACATTGGACCTAATAATGAGATGACAGGCAAAATTGCTGGCTTAATTGCGTGTTTAAATAAGATTGTTTTTGTTGGTAGTCCTTTGGCTCTAGCAGTACGAATATAATTAGAATTTAATACATCAATAATGCTCCCACGCATTACAAAAGCAATCGTTGGTAGGTAAGCTAAAATTAAAACTAAAACAGGCAAAAATAGATGCTGAAAATCTCCATCGCCCCATCCACCAGCTGGAAATATACGTAATGTAACAGCTAGAATTAAGACTGCTAAAGGTCCTGTTACCATCGTAGGTACAGCTGTAAAAAAAATGTTACTTGATACGACTATTTTATCAAACCATGAATTTTTATGTAGTCCAGCATACGCTCCTAAAATTATGCCACTTGGAACTGCAATAACCATGGTATAAATACTTAAACGTAATGTAACCCAGAATCCTCCCATGTTATCAGGAAAAAGTAAGCCATTAATTGATTGACCAAGGTATTTCATTGAAATTCCAAAACTACCATGAAGCAAATCATTAAGATATAGTAAATACTGTTGCCAAATTGGTAAATTTAGACGGTATTGAGTCATTAATGACTTCAGTGCTTCAGGTGATAAAGCTCTTTCTCCATCAAATGGATTACCTGGGGTCATATGAACAAGAATAAAAACTAAAGTAATTATTGCTAATAACGTTGGTATTGCTACTAAAGTGCGTTTTATTGCAAATTTTAACATTCATTAATCCTTTATTTTAATTTGTACCATTTACTTTGGACATGATCTAAGTGATTAGTCTCTGGTGTGTAGCCAGTGACTCTTTGATCGACTAGTCGTGAATAGGTATATTGATATAATGGAATAATTGGATAATCATTCTGTGCAATATTAATGGCTTGTTTAATTAAACTAACTCGTTGCTCTGGGGTAGTTGAATTTTGTGCTTGGCTTATTAAACTATTATATTCTTGATTACAATATTTTGAGTTATCTTGTGGATTACCACATTGGTACAAGTTAGTATAACTATCTACTGAATCATAATCCGCAATCCAACCATCACGAGCTACATCATAATTTGCCAAATTTCTTACTTTTAAGAATGTTTTCCACTCTTGATTACCTTGTGTAACTTTTATGCTATTGTTACCAAAAACTTGCTGCCACATGGATGCTATTGCCAGAGCAATTTTTTTATGGCTATCCATAGTGTTGTAGCTAATTGTAATTTCTAATGGATTACTTGGTCCATAACCTGCGGCCTTAAATAGTTCTTGGGCTTTAGTAATTTGCTTGTCTCGTGACCATGTTGCCCAATCGTAATTAAGTCCTGCAAATTTTCCGCCCTCAACTGTAGAGGTGACAAAAGAATAAGCAGGAATTTGATGTTGACCTAAAACATCTTTTACTAGTACTTGACGGTCAACCGCCATTGACAATGCTTGACGTAATTGAGGATTTGATTTAAATTTAGGCAATGACATATTTAGATCGTAATAATACAAGCCCTCTTGAGTAACAGTATGTATTTCATTTGGATATTGTTGTGAAATATTTTTATATTGATCAATTGGCAAACTATTTGTAATATCAATTTGTTTGGTTTGGTATTGATTTAATGATGCATTTGTATCAACAATTGGCAAAAGTATAACGTTAGGTATACTGACATTAATTGCATCGTAGTAGTTCGGATTTTTAATTAGAGTAAGATGTCCTTTTGCTATCCATTCTTTAATAGTATAAGCTCCTGACGTTACCATGTTTTTAGGGTTAGCCCAATCAATGCCAAATTTTTGTAAATTCTTTTTTGAAACAATAACTGTATTTGGCATAGCACATATTTGTAAAAATGATGCATCTGGGTGATTTAAATTTATTGTTATTGTATTTTGATCTACCGCTTTTACACCTAATTGATTAGGTTGCATTTTTCCATCAATAATAGCTTGACCATTTACTATATTGCTCGCTAACATATTATATGGTGAGCCAACTTTAGGATCCGCAACCCTTTGCCATGAAAATACTACATCTTCGGCAGTAATAGGAGTACCGTCAGAAAATTTTAAACCAGACCTTAAGTGAAAAGTATAGATCTTACCATCTGGTGATACATCCCATTTTTCTGCTAATCCAGGAATTATTTTATTACTTTGATCAAATGATGTTAGTCCACTAAATAAGTCAAACACCATTCTCGAGCTAGTTGAATCTTGGTCTAACACAGGATCCGTTGTCGGTGCATCATCACCATTATCAACAACGATAGTATCTTTACTTTTAGTCGTTGCTGTATCTGATGATTTTGAGCAAGCAGTAAGAGCTAGAGAAGCAGTAAATAATGTGATTGCTAGATGTTTAATTTTCATTATATATTTCCTTAGATTTTTGCCAATGCTTGACATGGTAGTTTAATGTTGTTTGTAAATTTTGCTGGATTCATATTAAAATCAAGCTACTCAATAGCTTCCACAATAACACGCACTTTTGATTTAATAAATGGTTATTCTCTACTACTGAGTTAAGATAATTAATCGAGAATAGTCATTTAAATAATATAGGGAGTTTGCGATAAAGAATTTTAGCGCAATCAAACTTGAATTATAATATGAATGAGGGGTTTTTTGTGGTTTATTTTGTGACAAACCAATACATGTGTATTGGTTTGTTTTAGTTGATATTAAAATATCTAATGATTAGTATGTACTTGACTACATTTGTGAAGAGTATGGTTGATAAATTTTTTGAGAATATACCCAACTAGAGTTTGATTGTAATTTACCTGCAACATAAAATTCAAATGTGTTATTTTCAAGCTTACCACTATATATTGGCTGATACCGTAAAACTATATTGCAACTATTACCAACAGAAAGGCTAATTGGTGTATCTGCTGATTTATTGCTAAAGCACGATGATCTAGAATAATCAATGCTTAAATATGGACTTGGAAATGGTTCATTTAATTGAAAATTAACAAGATTTGATGAAGATTGATTTGTAATCACCATTCCACGTAACCCAAAGTATAGACTTGCTGTGATAGAGGTTAGTGCATCTCGTTCCCAAGGATAATTTGTCATATTGCTTACACAAATTTTATCTGTGGGTAAACACTCTGGAAAATCTGGATCATTAGCAGGTGCTACAGGTGGTTGTTCAGTTGGGTTTGGTGTTGGTGTTACTACAGGTGTCGGTAATGACCCCGTTCCAATAATCCATAAATCTGAATATATGTCTGCAGTATAACCACCCAATGAATCTCCGCCATATATCCAATAACTACCACTTGCATCGACAGTACCAGCAGCAAAAGCTCTAGCTGAGGGTATATTATTTATATTTGATACACCTTTAGTGCCATAGGTACCGGTATTTACGAGAGATAAACTACCAGATACCCATGTCCAAGTGTTATCATTAATATTATATTTCCATAAATCATTAATTGAACCACTCGATATGCCATTACTTGATTCTGCACTTCCACCAAAAATCCAGATGTTATTTGATTTATCAATCCAACCGTTTGCGCCATCTCTTCCTGCAGGCTGATTATTTACACTAGCGACGCCTTTTGTACCAATTGCAGTTGCACCACTAGCTCCATAACTAGAACCGCTCATAAAAGTCCACATTTTTGTTTTTTGATTATACTTCCATAAATCATTACCATGTCCATTATATGTTTCACCGCCTCCAAAAATCCAGATATTGTTGCTGCTATCAATTACCATTACATTTTGAATTCTATTAATTGGCTCGTTTGTTGCACTTTCAACACCTTTAGTTCCAAAATTACCAATACTACCACCTAAATTTGAGCCAGAAATCCAAGTCCACTTACCGGTGCTAATATTAAACTTCCATAAATCACCTAACATCCTCATTCTGTCATCCAGGTTTGTTTGTGTGACGCTTGAAAGACCATTACCTCCAAAAATCCAGAGGTTTCCATCTGAGTCTATTCCACCACTTGAGTGCCATCTTGCACCAGGTACATTTGTACTAGCTTCGATATTTTTAGTTCCATAATTACCAATTTGCCCAGCGTTACTTGATCCTGCTACCCATGTCCAAGTAAGATCTTTAGGATTAAATTTCCATAAATCATTGAGAATTCCTTGATCATAAGGAGATGTACTTGATTCACTTGCTTGACCACTCCCTCCGAACAACCAAAAATTGCCAGATTTATCGACCCATGTTATTGAGCCATCTCGAGCTCCTGGGAAGTTGTTGGTGCTAGCAACTCCTTGAACACCATATTTTCCAGACTCAGCTTTTATTTCTTCACTAGTTGGGAATAGACTTATAGCCTTTGCTCCTGCTACCCATGTCCACGTTCCTTCTTTATGATTATATTTCCATAGTGTCTGGTTAGGAGGGGAACCATTACAGAAACCACCAAATAACCATAAATTACCACTTGAATCTACCCATGTCATAGCGTCCTGTAAAGAACCAGGTGTATTTGAAGTACTTGGTACTCCTTGTGTTCCATAAACAGGAGCTATAGTACCAGATTTTGAGCCATTTTCCCAAACCGAAGCTGGTGGAGATACGACACTTAGATTCGATGCTACCGATTTTACGGTTTGTAATACGCCTGAATTATTCTGAGTTGTACTAGTATTTCCATTGTGACATCCTGCAAGTATCATTGTTAATATTGATATAGCTATAGTTGAGTATTTAGGGAATGATGATTTTTTAATCAATGTTTGCCTCCATTTGATGATTTATTATTATTTATAAATTTTTTAAGCAATATTATGTGCCTGAGTTCAAGTGCGAAACGCAAAAACCAATGATTTTCGCAGCTTTGCTGGA
>DYTA01000013.1 GCA_020726205.1 Nitrosospira multiformis | reverse complement strand
AATATTAGTTACGGCTGCTTAGGTAGGATTTTTTGGAGCTAAATTTACTTGTAACATTTTACTTCTCCATGTAAAAAATTAATAAGATTTAGTTAAATAGTTTAATTGCTAATGAGCTAGTTAATTATTCTGGTGCTGGTTTTATTTCATAATAAACACCATCTGTTGAGATTATGAAATAGTATTGCTTGTTTTTATAAAAAATGCCAACGTATTTACCATATACGTAAGCGGTAGAAGATGAAGTTAATACAATATATCTTAGTTAAAACTAAATATGAGGCATCATTTTGTTTTGGTACTGTTGGCAAGCACAATAGTTTTTCTAGTTCATCAACTCTATTTCAGTAAAAATCCAGCACGGTTTTGCAGCGCAATAAATAACAAAACAGGATGTAGAATAGAACACTACAATAAAAAAATCGCCACTAAATTTAGTGACGATTTCAAAATGCTAATTTACTAGATTATGCACGGCTAGTTAATAATGTAATTGCAGGTAATTCTTTACCTTCCAAAAATTCTAACAATGCACCACCAGCAGTAGAAACATAACTAATTTTATCAAAAATTTGGAATTTATTAATTGCTGCAATAGTATCACCGCCACCAGCTAAGCTAAATCCATTTGAATTAGCAATTGCATTAGCAACAACCTTAGTTCCGTTAGCAAATTGATCAAACTCAAATACGCCAACTGGACCATTCCAAATAATTGTACCAGCAGACTCTAAAATCTGAGCTAATTCACCAGCAAATTTAGCACCAATATCTAAAATCATTTCATTATCAGCTACATCTGCGACATTTTTTTCAGTAGCTGTAGCAGTAGCACTAAATTCAGTTGCAACAACAACGTCTTGTGGTAAAGGTACAATTGCTCCACGAGCTTCCATTTTGTCCATTACTTTTTTAGCTTCTGCTACCAAATCAGCCTCAGCTAATGATGCACCAATTTTTGTACCTTTAGCTAACATAAAAGTATTCAAAATACCACCACCAACGATCAATACATCAACTTTATCAGCTAAATTATCTAAAATTGTTAGTTTAGTTGAAACTTTAGAACCTGCAACCACTGCAACTACTGGTTTAGCTGGCGTAGCAACAGCTTTAGCTAATGAATCTAATTCTTTTGACATCAACATACCAGCGCAAACCGCAGCAGCATTTTTACCAACCGAGTTTGTTGAAGCTTCAGCTCGGTGAGCAGTTGCAAATGCGTCATAACAGAATACATCACATAGAGCAGCATATTGTTGACCTAATTCATCCACATTCTTTTTTTCACCTTTATTACAGCGAACATTTTCTAACATTACAACATTACTAGATGAAAATTTCACACCATTTGCTTGCCAATCAGAAACAACAGGAACTTCTACACCTAATAATTTAGCTAAAGCATCAGCAACTGGTTTTACGTGATCAGCAGGAGATACTTCTCCTTCTGTTGGACGTCCTAAATGTGTAGCCACAATTACTTGAGCTCCATTATCTAAAGCGTATTTAATAGTTGTTAAACCAGCACGAATACGAGTATCATCACCAATAACACCATCTTTCAACGGTACATTCATATCTGTACGGATAAAAACTTTTTTCCCTGCTAGATTTAAGTCAGTAATTTTGTTAAAATGCATGGTATCCCACCTTTAAAAATTAAGATTAACATATTTTTTAGATTACTTATAATTAGCTCATTAAACTAATTCATCACCACAAAAAATAGATGATTATGGTAAAATTTGCTGATATTATAATTAATTGCTCACAGAAGTTCTTTATATTTTTCTGTTTGCAAAATCTTTCAAGAAGTATTTTACCGTATTAGCGCACCGTGCGCAATAACCATATTATTTTTAAGTAAATTTAAACTATGAAAAAAATTGTTATAGCTTCTAATAATCAAGGCAAAATCAAAGAATTCAAACAAATTTTTGCAACGTTTGGAATAGAAATTATTTCACAGTCGGAGTTAAATGTACCAGAAGTTGATGAACCATTTATTACTTTTGTTGAAAACTCTCTACACAAAGCTCGCCATTGTGCAAAGTATACTGGACTACCAGCATTAGCAGATGATTCAGGATTATGTGTTGCAATATTAAATGGTGAACCAGGTATTTACTCAGCTCGCTATGCTGGAGAACCTAAATCGGATCAAGCTAACATAAATAAGTTATTAATGACTCTAGATTCTAAACTAGAGCGTTCAGCATATTTTTATTGTTCATTAGTTTTTGTTAGAAATGAGAAGGATCCTCAACCAATTATTGCAGAGGGAATTTTTGAAGGACAAATTGCACTACAACAATCAGGACACAGCGGACACGGATATGACCCAATTTTTTATTTACCACAATATAATGCCACTGTTGCTGAACTTGAAGAAACTATAAAAAATGAAATTAGCCATCGAGGAAAAGCACTAAATCAACTATTAAGCAAATTAAAAACAGCAAATTTACTATAAAAGGAGTTAAATAACATGTTACATGATCCTGAGTTTGAAAAAATCGTTAATGAAATACGCCCACTTATAAAAGAACTAACCGTTGATCAAGTTTACCAAAAAATAGTCAATGGCTCAAAATTTATTTTGATTGATGTTCGCGAGGATCATGAGTGGGAAAAATCTAGAATTATAGGTGCAATTCATATTGGTCGAGGAATATTAGAACGTGATATTGCACAACATATTACAACAAAAGAAATAGAAATAATTTTATATTGCGGTGGTGGTTTTCGTTCTGCTTTAGCTGCTGTTAATTTACAAAAAATGGGTTATACTAATATTTTTTCAATGGATGGAGGAATTCGACATTGGCAAGAGCAAAACTATCCAATTGAAAAATAAAATTATTTCGCATAATACTTTTATAGGGAGACAAGACATGAATTACAAATCACCTCAATTTGAAAAAAAAATTATCCACCCCAATGAAATCGCTTCAAAATTATTACAAATAAAAGCCAATGCTCCATTAGTTTTTACAAATGGATGTTTTGATATTATACATCGCGGGCATGTTACGTATTTAGCACAAGCAAGAGAACTAGGTAGTGCTATGATTGTAGCATTGAATACCGACGCATCAGTCAAGCGTCAAGGAAAAGGCAACGATCGTCCAATAAATTGTCTGGCGAATCGTCTAGCTGTAATGGCAAGTTTAGAGTCAGTAAATTTTGTAACTTATTTTGATGAAGATACACCGTTAAATTTAATTTTACAAATTATGCCTGATATTCTAGTCAAAGGTGGTGACTGGAGTCAAGATAAAATTGTTGGTAGTAACGAAATAATTCTGAACGGAGGAAAAGTTCATTCAATTCCATTTTTATATGAAACATCAACAACAAAATTAGTCACACAGATTAGAAAAAATGGAAATTAAATTACTAAAAACTCTTGATCAGACAAATATAATTACTATAAGTACATTAGCAAAGTTATTGAATTTATCTATAATAAACACATTAAATTTAATAGGTAAAACAAATACGCTCCAACATAATTTAATTAGCTGTCAAAATGGAAAGTATAGATTAACTAATAAATTAAATTTTCTTAAAAAAGAGTTAATACAACAACACTTGCTGCAAAATCATTTAACGTATGATTGCATAATTTTAGATCACTGTAGCTCAACAAATAATTATGCTATGACCCATATAGAACAACTTGCTGACCGTAGCATAGTAAGTTGCGAATGGCAATCAGCTGGAAAAGGTCGATTTGGTCGTACATGGCTCAGCAGTATTGCACATGATATTACTGTATCTATAGTTTATCATCTGCCAATAGATTTTAAACTATCATTACTACCTATTATTAGTGCCGTTGCAATTAATCGATTACTTAAAAATAATCGAATTATCAATAAAATTAAATGGCCAAATGATATATATCACTCTGAAATAAAAATAGCAGGAATTTTAGTTGATAATGTTTTACGCAATAATATTAATCATATTATTATAGGTATAGGCATTGATAATATTATTAATTTAGAAAGAAATCAATTTATAGCAGATCTAATAATAAACTTAGAACAAGTGTTAAATGAATTTAAATTATTTGGATTTGCTATACTTCGACGAGAATGGTTAGATAACTGTTGGCATCTAAATAAAAATGTTTCTATATTACAAAATAAAGTCGTAATGGCAAATGGAAATCATTGCGATATTACAGAAGACGGGGCTTTAGTAGTTCAAACTCACAATGGTACGCAAATTTTTTCAAGTTCTGCGATTAGCTTGATTGTAAATTAAAATTTATAAGGTAATTATAATGCGAGATATATTAGTCACTTACCATAATAGACTTAATGAACAAAAGAAACTATTTTTAAATAAGCTTACACAACATTTAACAGATCTAGAATATAATATCATTAGTAGCTCTACTCTCGCAGATAGTATTTCGACATTAAAACATAACGCAAGAATAGTGAGTTACATTGTAGACTGGGAATCTGTTGAACTAAAGCAACTTGAAGTAATTGCTGAACTAAACCCTGATTTACCTATTTTTTTAATTGATACTCATCAAAATGAATTAGATTTAGAATTATCGAATTTTAATCTTAATTTAGATTTTTTGCAATATGATCAACATTTAACTAAAGAAGATACAAACCGTATAGTAAATGCAATTAATGATTACCTAAATATAATTACCCCACCGTTCACAAAAGAGTTAATGCGTTATGTTAACTCTAATAAATATACCTTTTGTACACCTGGTCATATGGCAGGAACTGCTTTTACTCGCTCTCCAGTTGGTGCACACTTCCATGATTTTTTTGGTGCAAATACATTCAAAGCAGATATTTCAATTTCAGTCCCAGAATTAGGAAGTTTGCTAGATCATACAGGATTGCACAAAGAAGCTGAAGAGTATATTTCAGAAACTTTTAATTCAGATTACTCTTACATCGTCACAAATGGTACCTCTACAGCAAATAAAATGGTAGGTTTATATTCTGCAAGTGATGGAGATACTATATTAGTAGATCGAAATTGTCATAAATCAATTTGCCATTTCATGATGATGACTGATGTGATACCTATTTATTTAAGACCAACAAGAAATGCTTATGGAATTTTAGGTGGTATTCCTCAATCTGAATTTACAGCTAAAGAAATTCAAAATAAAATTGATAGCTCTCCAATTCAAGCACAATGGCCAACATATGCAGTCATAACCAATTCAACTTACGATGGACTATTATATAACACAGAATACATTAAACGAACTTTAAAAGTAAATAAATTACACTTTGATAGTGCTTGGGTACCGTATACTAACTTTCATCCAATCTATAAAGGAAAATATGGTATGTGTACTAGTGCTATCGGAGAGCAAATAATATTTGAAACTCATTCAACACATAAATTATTAGCCGCCTTTTCACAAGCTTCAATGATACACGTTAAAGGCAAAATCGATAAAGATGTAATGGATGAGTGTTATATGATGCATACATCAACAAGTCCTCTATATCAAATTACAGCTAGTTGTGAAATTGCTGCTGCAATGATGCGAGGTGAACGAGGTTATAATTTAATTAATCGTTCTATTAAAAGAGCAACAAATTTTCGTCAAGAAATCAAAAAACTTAAAGCTGAATCTAAAGACTGGTATTTTGATGTCTGGCAACCAGAAAATATTGAACATCCAGAATGCTGGGAGTTAATGCCTCATGATAAATGGCATGGATTTAAAAATCAAGATATAAATCATATGTATTTAGACCCTGTAAAGGTTACCATCATTACACCAGGAATTACAAATAATCAATTATCAGATTTTGGTATACCAGCAGAAATTGTTAGCATGTTTCTAGATGATCACGGGGTCATTGTAGAAAAAACTGGTCCATATAGCATGTTATTTTTATTTAGTATTGGGATTAGTCGCCCTAAATCAATGAAACTTCTCACTATTTTAAATAATTTTAAATCTGCATTTGACAAAAATCAGAGCGTAAGAAATATGCTCCCAAATCTTTACTCACGCTATCCTCAATTTTATCAAAACATGAAAATTCAAGAATTAGCAAAACGCATTCATGGCCTAATGCAACAATATAATTTACCAAAAATGATGTATCATGCATTTGATTTTCTACCTCATATTGAAATGACACCACACAATGCTTTTAAAAAATTAATAAAAGGAGAAACAAAAACAGTTAAATTACGAGACTTAGAAAATCACACTAGTGCAGTAATGATACTACCTTACCCACCTGGTGTACCATTAATTATGCCAGGAGAGAAAGTTACACAAGAATCACGAGGAGTGTTAGATTATTTAATATTATTAGAGAATATTGGGCGAGAAGTACCTGGATTTGAAACAGATATTCATGGTGTAGAAAAAGATCAAGATGGCAATCTTTGTATTAAAGTATTAATATTATAACCATACGTTAAAAATAGTCTTCGTTCACTGAATAAAAAAACCTTCACTAAATTTTAGTGAAGGTAAAATCTTTATCTACTAAAGATATCAACTCTTTCTCTTAGCTCTTTTCCTGCACGGAAATATACAACATGTCTTTCAGCTGATTTCACTGCAACACCATGACGTGGATTACGAACTTCACCTGCTGCACGATGTTTCAATGAAAAACATCCAAAACCACGTACTTCTATGCGTTTACCTTTTGCAATGCTTGAACATATTGAAAGATATAAATTTTTAACAATATGTTCAACTTCTTTGCGACTTAGTTTAGGATAAAGCTCAGAGAGTTTTTTTATAACATCCGAGCGATTCATAATTAACCTTGTGACAATTTATCCTGTAACAAAGAACCTAAACTAGTAGTCCCAGATGATTTCTCAGCTTGTCTAACTCGTTTTACAGCTTCTTGTTCTTCTCTTGAGTCCTTAGCACGAACAGAAACACTAATTGCACGAGACTTACGATCAATATTAGTAATCATAACTTCAAATGCATCACCAAGATTTAATACTTTAGTTAAATCTTCAACACGTTCAGAAGATGCTTCGCGAGCAGGTAATACTGCTTCAATACCATCACCAAGATCTAAAATAGCTTGTTCTGCATTAACTTCTTTAACAGTAGCGTTTAATACTGTTCCTTTGTCATTGTTATTTAAAAACATTGCATATGGATCATTATCTAATTGTTTAATGCCTAATGCAATACGCTCTTTTTCAACATCAACAGAAATAATCACAGCTTCAACTTCTTGACCTTTTTTGTAATTACGGATTGCCGCATCACCAGATAAAGTCCAAGAAATATCAGAAACATGCACTAAACCATCAATTCCGCCATCTAGACCAATGAATAAACCGAAGTCTGTGATTGAACGAATTTGTCCAGCTACACGGTCACCTTTTTTGAATTTATCTGCAAAATCTGTCCATGGATTAGCTTGACATTGTTTCATGCCTAAACTAATACGACGTTTATCTGCATCAATTTCAAGAATTTGAATTTGAATTTCATCACCTAATTTAACTAATTTAGATGGATTAACATTTTTATTAGTCCAATCCATTTCTGATACATGAACTAAACCTTCAATACCAGGTTCTAATTCAACAAATGCACCATAATCAGTTAAATTTGAAACTTTACCATGTAAACGAGTTCCAGCAGGGAAACGTTCAGCAATTCCAACCCAAGGGTCATTTGATAATTGTTTTAATCCCAAAGAAACACGATGTTTCTCTTGATCAAATTTCAATACTTTAGCTTCAATTTCTTGACCTACAGATAAAACTTCTGAAGGATGTTTAACACGCTTCCAAGATAAATCAGTAATGTACAATAAACCATCAATACCACCAAGATCAACGAATGCACCGTAATCTGTAATATTTTTAACGATACCTTGAACAACATTACCTTCTTGCATTTTTTCAATAATAGCTTTACTATCTTCACCAGTTTTTTCAACTAATACAGCTTTACGCGAAATAACGATATTATTGCGACGACGATCTACTTTAATTACTTTGAACTCAACTTCTTTATTATCGTATGGTGCAAAATCACGAACAGTACGAGTATCAATTAACGAACCAGGTAAGAATAGACGTACATTTTTGTACATAACGCCAAGACCGCCTTTTACGCGACCATAAACCATACCATTAAGGATATCACCACGAGTTAAAGCACCTTCTAACTCTTCCCAAGCTGCAATACGACGAGCTTTATCACGTGATAAACGGGTTTCACCATTGCCATCTTCAATCGCTTCAATAGCTACTTTAACTACATCGCCAACTTTAACTTCAAGGTTACCAAGATCATCCTTGAATTCACTAACTGAAATTACAGCTTCAGATTTTAACCCTGCAGAAACAGTTACATATTTATGATCAACCGCAACAACCGTTGCATCAACTACTTCACCTTCACGCATTTCTAATTGCGCTAGATGTTGTTCAAAAAGACTTGCAAAATTTTCCACAATTCTTACCATTAAAAAAGATTAATATTAAACAGCAAATTATTTTAATGCCGTCCCCATAAAATTAATGTGTGGCTGAATTATATCGACTTAAAATAAAATTTATTGTTTCATCAATCGTTAATTCAGAATTATCCAACACATAAAAAGATGAATCATAACTAAGAGGAGCAACTTCACGAGTGGAGTCCTGCAAATCCCTAGCCATAATATCATTCAAAATAGACTCTATTGTAACAGATTTATCCAACTGATGCAACTGCTTAAATCTTCTTTCTGCTCTTTTATGTGCACTAGCAGTTAAAAATATCTTTAGCCTTGCATTAGGAAATACAATACTCCCCATATCTCTACCATCTGTAACCAAATTATCGTTACCTGCAAAATTACGTTGAAATTGCAATAACTTAGCTCTAACATCTGGTATTGCACTATACTTAGATGCTAACATCCCTATAAACTCTTCCCTTAACTGCAACGTAACATTTGAACCATTAAGAAGAACCTGATCTCCTACAAATTTTAAATTTAAACTATCAATAAGATTTAACACTTCCGAATTTAAGGCATTATCACTCAACTTATTTTTATATACCCATAGCCCCAATGCTCGATATATAGCCCCTGATTCTAAATAAGAAAAACCTAGTCGGTTTGCAATTATCTTTGCAACAGTACCTTTGCCTGAAGATGCTGGACCATCTATTGTAATTATATTACGCATTCTACCCTCATAAAACATTCAAGACTAGCTCTATCATAATAATTTTTAAATTTAAGAATTTAATTAAAATGAAAACTGTGCACCAAACATCAAGAAGTTTGGATTACCATTCCCACTCACCGCATAATCTTCAACTTTTAACTGAAACATTGGTGCAATTGGAAACGCTACACCACCACCATATAATAAACCCGATCCAGTATATCCTCCGTTATTAACAAATCCCATGCCTAATTTACCATATATATCAACCAAACCCAAAGGTAGCACGCCCTTAACAGCACCATCCCAAATAGTAGAACTATTACTACCAGTAATTCCAGCCTCTAACCCTAAGTAACGACTAAACATGTAACCTGCATCTACACCAACCGCAGCGTCATTACTACCTGTATTTACACCTACATTACCATCAATATAAACACTACTAGCAAATACTGTTGATAAAGATGAGATAAATAACATCGACAATAAAATTTTCTTCATAACTCTAAACTTTCATAAACTATTTTAAATGAAAAAACCTAGCATAATGCTAGGTTTTATATAACTTTCTGGTGCCGGAAGAGGGACTTGAACCCTCACGCCATTACTGGCACCGGATTTTGAGTCCGGCGCGTCTACCAATTCCACCATCCCGGCTAAAGATGATGTAGTTATTATAACTGAAACCATATAAATTGTCAACATCTAAATTAAAAAATTAGCATGCCCAACCCAATATACATAGTAAGACATATATAATACAAATGAAATTACTAACACTGCAATTTTAATTGTCCAAGATTTTTCAGCCAAAACTACAAAGCCAAAATAAAAAGTAAACAGTGTTCCGCTAAAACGACCTTCAGACATCATTGTACCAGTCATAACTCCTGGTAAAATACACGCTAAATTAAAAAAAGCTTCTTCATAATATTTTTTTAATATCATATAACACGATAATAAAAAAGATATTAAGAATAAAACCGAATTATGAAAATCTGTTATCATATTCCAGATTTGAATACCAAGATTCGATGAGTCCCAACCTTTTCGTCCCCAACCTTTTTGAATGTGTTGAAAAGCTAAAAAATCACCTGCCCTGTACTTTAAAAACACCATATAGATAACTAATCCTAAACTTACTATACCTAATGCAATAATCATTTTAGCTAGTGGTTTTTTATATCTAATAAAATTAATAAATACAGGAACCATAAACATAATACCGACCGGTCTAGTTGCAGATAATAACCCACCAAAAACACTACCAAAAATTTCTCGACTGGTTCGTAAATAATAAAAACCAATAACTGATAGCATTAAATATAATGCTTCAGTATATAAAGAAGCAAAGTATACACTAAATGGAGAAAAAACCAACAATACAACACCAAAACGACTATTCAAATCACTGAAATTTAGACGCAGTAAACGATAAAAGAAAACAGCCGCAATAAAAATAAAAAGCTGATTTAATATAATACCTGTTAAAACAGGCGTTATTGTTGTAATTTTACTCACAAAACCTACAATATTTGGATATAAAGGGAAAAAAGCCCAGTTAGCTAAACCCTTCCAAATTTTAGGCGATGTTCTAATTGCTGAGTCATATCCATTATTTATGATTGTTAAATACCACTTACAATCCCATTTACACATACTTGTTGCAAAAGTACCTTTATCATGTAAAATCAAAGTATTAGCTAAACTAAATTGGTAATACATAATAATTCGACTAATAACAAAAATAAGCAGAATAAATAAAAACCAATTTGACTTTAAATACTTATCTACCATTAAATCATCCTTATAATTATATTTTATGTTTAATTATAGCATGAATATAATTAAAAATAGATTAGATAAATAAAAAAACTAACCGAGAAGGTTAGTTTTTTTATTTAATAGCTATAGTTAATCATTCAGCATCTACAGCTTCAGTTGCTTCTGGACGATCTACCAATTCCATAAAAGCACGAGGTGCATTATCACCAGGTCTGAAACCATATTTAAGAACTCTTGTATAGCCACCATTACGTTCTGCATAACGAGGACCAATAACGTCAAATAATTTTACAACCATTTCACGATCTCTAATACGGTCAAATACCAAACGACGATTTGCTAATGTTGGTGTTTTAGCCAAAGTAATTAATGGCTCAACTACTTTACGTAATTCTTTTGCTTTTGGCAAAGTAGTAACAATAGCTTCATGCTTTAACAAAGCAACTGCCATATTTTTAAACATAGCCTTGCGATGCGCTGAAGTACGATTCAATTTACGATGTGCACAACGATGTCTCATGCTCTACATCCCTTTAAAATTATTTTTTCTTCTTGATTGATTGAGGCGGCCAATTATCTATTGGCATTCCTAAACGTAACCCCCTAATTTCAAGTAACTCTTTAATTTCTGTTAAAGATTTTTTACCCAAATTAGGTGTTTTTAGTAATTCGTTTTCAGATTTCTGCACTAAATCACCAATATAATTAATATCTAAATGTTTTAAACAATTAGCACTACGTACAGTTAACTCTAAGTTATCAACTAGCTCTAAGAACACTGGATCTACTTCAGGTTCTTCTTTGACTTTAACTAATTTAGAACCTGGAGTTTCTGTGTTTGGCATATGCTCTAAACCAGCAAAAACTAGCATTTGTTCAATTAAAATTTTTGAAGCCGAACGAATGGCATCTTCAGGAGAGATAACACCATTTGTCTCCACTTCAAGAACTAATTTATCCAAATCTGTTTTTTGCTCAACACGCGCATTTACCACATTAAAAGCGACACGTAAAACTGGTGAAAAAGTAGCATCAAGCATAATCCAACCAGAACTTACAGTATCTTCATTTTGGCGACGCGTTACGGCAGTTTCATATCCACGACCAGTTTCAATCTTAATTTCCATATCAATTGTACCATTTTTAGAAATAGTACAAATTTCGTGCTCTGGATTAAGAAGTTCTAAATCATGAGTAAGAGCAATATCTTTTCCTCTAACCACACCTGATTCACTACGCTGTAATTTTACAACGATGCTATCTTTATTGTGTAATTTGAACACTAAGCCTTTTAAGTTTAAAAGTATATCAACCACATCTTCCATTACGCCATCTATAACATCGTATTCATGGGTTACACCAGCAATTTTAACTCCAGTAACTGCAGTACCAACCATAGAAGACAATAATATTCTGCGTAAAGAATTTCCAAGAGTGTGACCGTAGCCACGCTCAAAAGGTTCCATAACAATTTTACAATCATTACTATCAGTAGCCAAAGGAGTAATCGTTATTGATTTAGGTTTCAGTAATTGTTTGCTAGAAACTTGCATTTTTTAATTCCTCTTTAGCTTACTAGTGATTATTTAGAATAGAATTCAACAACTAATTGTTCGTTTATATCACTAGATAAATCTGTTCTTTCAGGAGCTGATTTAAAAGTACCTTCTAATTTTTTAGAATTAACCTCAACCCATGAAGGGAATGTAGCTTGTTCTGCCAAAGAAACAGCTTCTAGAATACGCACTTGATTTTTTGATTTTTCAGCCACAGCAACAACATCCCCAGCTTTAACTTGATAAGAAGGAATATTAACGGCTTGACCATTTACCGTAATTGCTTTATGTGATACTAGCTGACGAGACTCTGCACGGGTAGAACCAAACCCCATACGATAAACTACATTATCTAAACGAGACTCTAAAATTTTTAATAAATTTTCACCAGTAGAACCCTTACAGCGATCTGCTTCAGCGAAATATTTTCTAAATTGGCGTTCTAAAACACCATAAATACGGCGAATTTTTTGTTTTTCACGTAATTGAACGCCATAATCTGATAATTTACCATTTTTTGCACCATGTTGACCAGGTGCAGAAGCTAATTTGCATTTTGCATCCGCGCTTTTGCGACTACTTACTAATGAAAGATCTAAACCTTCACGACGCATTAATTTGCATCTAGGTCCCGTGTATCTTGCCATGTGAATCTACTCCTAAAATTATACTCTACGTCTTTTTGGTGGACGGCATCCGTTATGCGGAAGTGGCGTTACATCACTAATAGATGTAATTTTTATACCCAAAGCATTTAATGCACGGATCGAAGATTCACGACCTGGACCAGGCCCTTGTACTTGAACATCCAATGATTTAATACCATATTCTTGGGCAACTTTACCAGCTTTTTCTGCCGCTACTTGGGCAGCAAATGGAGTACTTTTACGCGAACCTTTGAAACCAGCACCACCAGAAGTAGCCCAAGATAAAGCATTTCCTTGACGATCTGTGATGGTTATGATAGTATTGTTAAACGAAGCATGAACGTGACAAATACCTTCACTTACTTGCTTTTTAACTTTTTTGCGAACTCTAGCTGTGTTTGCTTTACTCATTTAAAAATCCTTAAAATCTATTTTTTCTTACCAGCAACTAATTTTCTAGGACCTTTGCGGGTACGAGCATTAGTTTTAGTGCGTTGACCACGAACAGGAAGACCTTTAGCGTGACGATGACCACGGTAACACTTCAAATCCACTAAACGCTTGATATTCATTGAAACTTCGCGGCGCAGATCACCCTCTACAGTATACTTAGCAACTTCGTTACGAATAACTTCCATAGCTTCAGGAGCTACTTCTTTAACTTTAGTTTGCTCAGCGACTTGTGAAGCTTCACAAATCCATTTTGCGCGAGAAGGACCAATACCGTAAATATGTTGTAAACCGATAACGATATGAGCATTATCAGGAACGTTTACACCAGCTATACGAGCCATTCTAATTCCTTTCAATTAATGTATAAAAAAATTAACCTTGACGTTGTTTATGTCTTGCTTCTTTGCAAATAACTCTTACGATGCCATTGCGACGAATAATTTTACAATTACGACATATTTTTTTTACCGAAGGCTGAACTCTCATTTTAAACCTCGAAATTTATTTCGCACGGAAAACAATGCGACCTTTGTTTAAATCATATGGTGTCATTTCGACAGTGACCTTATCACCTGGTAAAATACGAATATAATTCATTCTCATTTTTCCAGAGATATGGCACAAAACCGTATGACCACTTTCTAATTTTACACGAAACATCGTGTTTGGTAAAGCTTCTAAAACTTCACCTTCAAACTGAATAACGTCATCTTTAGCCATAACTACTCCTAGAAACCTTTTAAGTTAGCTTTTTTCATTAAACCCTCATATTGCACAGACATAATCTGAGACTGAACTTGAGTCATGAAATCCATAGTTACAACAACAACGATCAACAGTGAAGTTCCGCCAAAATAAAATGGGACATGCCATTTCAAAATTAGCAATTCAGGGAACAAACAGATAGCTGCAATATATATTGCACCACCAAATGTCAAGCGTAAAAGAACTTTCTCAATATATCTTGCTGTATTCTCACCAGGACGGATACCTGGAATAAATGCACCACTTTTCTTCAAATTATCTGCTGTTTCTTTTGGATTAAAAGTCAAAGCAGTATAAAAATAACAGAAGAAAATAATTGCAGCAGCGTAAACTACTATATAAACTGGCTGACCAGGATGCAATGCATCACCAACCGAAGCCAAGAACGATAGTTTACCATGTCCTAACCATCCAAGTAAAGTAGCAGGAAACAAAATTATACTCGAAGCAAAAATAGGTGGTATAACACCTGACATATTTAACTTCAATGGCAAGTGAGTACTTTGCCCTTGCATAATTTTATTACCAACTTGACGTTTTGCATAATTAACTGGAATTTTACGTTGCGCTCTTTCTACAAAGACAACAATATACGTAACAAAACCTATAATTGCAAACACTAATATTGCTGAAAATATTGACATTGAGCCTTGATTAGCTAATGACAATGTTTTACCAATTGCACTTGGCATTCCAGAAATAATACCAGTTGTAATGATCATAGATGCACCGTTACCAAGACCACGCTCAGTAATTTGTTCACCTAACCACATCAAAAACATAGTTCCTGTAACCAAGCATATAATTGCAGTAACAAAAAAATGAATTTCTGTATCAACAACTAAACCCGGCTGTTTATAGAGCATCGTTGCAATACCAAAACTCTGTACTAATGCTAAAACTACCGTAGCATAACGCGTATACTGAGTAATTTTTTTACGACCCATATCACCTTCTTTTTTTAATTGCATCAAATAAGGAAAAACCTCAGAAGATAACTGAAGGATAATAGAAGCAGAAATATATGGCATAATACCAAGAGCAAAGATGGTAAAGCGAGAAAGAGCACCACCAGAGAACATGTTAACCATAGTAAGCAACCCAGCTTGATTAGACTTAAATAGCTTA
>DYTA01000126.1 GCA_020726205.1 Nitrosospira multiformis | reverse complement strand
TTTATTCAAATTGTTGTAAAAACTTCAAATCATCAGCAAAACCGCTTTTTACTTTAACCCAAACTTCCAAATGAACTTTAGTCTCAAATAATTTTTCCATATCCAAACGAGATTCAATTGAAACTTTTTTCAGCTTTTCGCCACCTTTACCAATAATCATTGGTTTCTGATTTTCACGATCTACAATCACCGTTGCAAATACTCGAGTTAATTTAGTTGTTTGTTCAAATTTATCAATTTCCACCATCAAACTATATGGTAATTCTTCACCCAGTGAGCGAAATAGTTTCTCACGAATAATTTCACTAGCCATAAACTTACTACTTTTATCCGTTAGTTGATCTTCTGGATATAAAAATACGCTTTCAGGCAAACAAGCTTTAGTTTCAGCTAACACCTTATCTAGACCATGTTCATGCTTAGCAGATACGCTTAAAACTTGTTTAAATGGGAATTTAGACTTAACTTCACGAATAAATGTCATCAATTCAGTTTTATCTTTAAATTTATCTCGCTTATTAACTACAAGAATAACATTACCGTTTTTTGGTAACAAATTAAGCACCGCTTCATCACCTGCATTAAATAAGCCAGCTTCTACTACATAGATAACTGCATCCACATTACTCAAGCTATTAACTACGCTTTGATTTAATGCTTCATTCATTTTATTTACATATAATTTTTGAAAACCAGGTGTATCCACAAAAATATATTGTGTATCTTCTTGAGTTAACACACCTGTTACTTTATGGCGTGTTGTCTGAGGTTTGCGTGAAGTAATACTTACTTTTTGTCCAATCAAATGATTCATCAATGTTGATTTACCAACATTTGGACGACCAACGATTGAAATAAAGCCACAGTATGTTGTTTGATTAGTCATTATTCTGATTTTCCTCTAGCATAGCTAACATGTTTTGTGCTGCGTTTTGGCTGGCTTGTTTTTTACCCTTGCCCTCACCGTACGCATGTAAATTAAGTTCTTCAATCTCACATTCAATTCTAAAAATCATATCATGTTCAGGCCCAGTCATTGATACAATTTTATAATGAGGTAAACGATAACGTTTAGCCTGAATAAACTCTTGTAATTGGGTTTTATAATCTTTAGTTCGTGTATTCTGTTGTTCTCGAATTGGATAATAAAATAACCGCTCAATTACTTTACGGCTTTTTTCAAAGCCACTATCGAGAGTAATTGCTGCAAATAAGGCTTCCAAAGTATCTGCCAAGATTGATGGACGTGAACGTCCACCGCTTTTTAATTCACCATCACCTAAAAATAGATACCGCCCCAAATCTAGTTGATCTGCAATTTCTACCAGACCATCTTGATTTACCAAATTAGCACGCATCTTAGATAACTCACCTTCAGATAAATCTGGATAAATTTGATATAAATTAAGTGCTATCACATAATCTAAAATCCCATCACCCAAGAACTCCAAACGTTCATTATTAGGTTTACCATAGCTACGATGTGTAAGCGCTTGACGAAGTAACCCAGCATCAATAAACTCGTAGTTTAATAATTTTTGTAACTCATTATAATCAATCATTATTTAATCTTTGTACCAATACGTGATAAATCACGGAAATTCATCCACACATAGATTGCTTTACCCAAAATTGCTTTTTCAGGTACAAATCCCCAATAGCGACTATCTAAACTGTTATCTCGATTATCACCCATCATAAAATAATGTCCCGCAGGAATATGGCACGTAAATCCATCACTATTATATTGGCAATTTTCTTTACCGGGGAAATCTTGAACATACTCACTAACTACAGGTGGTAATTGATCCCATATAATAATTGGATGCATTATACCCAATAAATCTTCATTTAAACGTTGTGTATGAATTAATACATCGCCATTCTGGGTTTTTTCGGTATAATCATATGAACCTTCTGTCTCATAAGCTACATTTTTACCATTAATTCGTAAATGTTTATCAATATAACTGACTGTATCACCAGGTAAACCAACCACACGCTTAATTAAATCACGATTAGCAGTAGTTTGGTCTTCAAAAACCACTATATCACCACGTTGAACGTTATGTACTGGAATTACCACTTGATTAGTAATTGGCATTCTAATTCCGTAATCATATTTACTAACTAAGATAAAATCACCAACTGTTAAATCTGGACGCATTGAGCTACTTGGAATTTGATACGCTTCAAACAAAAATGAACGAAGAATCCATACACCAAGGACTACAGGAAAAAACTCTCGTGAATAATGTACAAAATGTGGCTTAGCTTGATCTTCTCGGCGATTTTTTTGTAATGCAAATTTATCAACTAATAAAATTATTCCACTAACAATAATAAAAACTAACAGCACTGTCGCAAAATCAGTAAATTCAGAAATTACTCCAACAAACCCCAGTATGAACAGCAAATAGCCATTTTCCATATTTTTACTTTTGTTGTTTCCATTAGCAAACCAGATCATTACACATCCTACAATTACTGCAACAATCCCTAAGTAGAACCACTTTGATAGCCCCTGAGCTTCCATACTAATCCTTAAAACGCAAATAATATTTGATAATTATAAATAAATAACTTTTGATTATATCACAATTTACTTACAATCAACTTAATTTTACTTGCCAAAATAAGTGCTATAAAATGAAATAAAACTAAGGATACATATCCTTAGTTTTATCAAAATTGCACAGTTACTTACTTGTTACTTAGCTTGACTTGATACTAACTTATTTTTTAGCTTCTTACATCTCTGTAAGCTACCATTTTTGAAATAGCAGCGTAATTTTTGGTTATTATCTGCCGTAAAGCTAATTTTAGTATAATGAATATCTTGAGGTGTAGCATCGTCATCTTGAATTTGATCACTACCACCACCACTAACCTTAGTTGCATTATACCCAGCAGCTACCTCATCACTCACTTTAACAGTAACATTTTTACAATTTGCTACAAGCATTGATTCACTACTCATACTAGTTAAAGCTTGTTGATTACAAGTTAATTTTTCTGTATTTAAATTA
>DYTA01000125.1 GCA_020726205.1 Nitrosospira multiformis | reverse complement strand
TTGCCAGTCTAGTAAATTCTGTTCGACAAAAAATTCTTTTAAAAAATTTTTCATAGTTGTTTGCCGTTGCTTAGCCATTTCTGTTCCAAGACTTGTCTGCATTAATTTAGATAAATGTAATAGTTTCTCAAAAAAATGGTTTACACTATGATTATCACCAGATTTTGAATTATTAGCATATGTTACTAAATTTAAACCCTCAGGAGGGAAGTGTTGAGGATTAAATAATGGACGACTTTTTGCACCACCAAATGCAAAAGCCCGAGCTATTCCAATTGCACCAATTGCATCTAGTTTATCCGCATCATAGACAATTTTTGTTTCAATATCATCAAACTGTGGATTATAGCCAGTTTTACTAAACCCAATACTATCAATAATTTTAATTATCCGCTCGATTGTCTTGGTAGCTAAACCCAGTTTTTGTAGCCAATTTTGTGCATGATTGCTGTTGTCATTAAATTTATAATCATCAACATCGTGTAATAAAACGGCTAATTCAACAATTTCTTTGTTTGCAGATGGTTCACTTGTTAAAATAAGCCTTGCATTATGCCAAACACGTTTTATATGCTCAAAATCATGTCCAGAATAATTTGCTTGATGGTGTACTTGAACAAATTTTAGAGTTTTATTAATAAGTTCTTCATATGTTTCATTATTTAATTTTGTTTGCATATTACTTAATTTTTTCTTAAGAAAAAAGACAGGATTTTTTTCCTGTCTTTAAGTTACAAATAATATATTTATTTTTTCTTTTTAGGTACGTAAAGATCGGTGATTGTTCCATCAATCATTTCACAAGCCATACCAATTGATTCAGATAATGTTGGATGAGCATGAATAGTCAATCCAATATCATGAATATCACAATCCATTTCAATTGCTAAACAAGTTTCAGCTAGTAATTCACCTGCACCAGAACCAACAATTGCTGCTCCAATTACACGATGGGTGTTTTTATCTGAAATAATTTTTGTAAATCCATCATCACGACCATTACCAAGTGCACGACCTGATGCCGCCCACGGGAATTTACCAACTTCAATTTCAAGACCCTGAGCTTTAGCTTCGCCCTCAGTTACACCAACCCATGCAACTTCAGGATCAGTATAAGCAATACCAGGGATAACTCGAGCATCAAAGAATGATTTCATACCAGCACAATTTTCCGCAGCAACACGTCCTTCATGAACTGCTTTATGAGCTAACATTGGTTGTCCAATAATATCACCAATAGCATAAATGTGTGGAACAGTTGTGCGTTGCTGTTTGTCAGCAGGAATAAATCCATTATCTTGCACAATCACACCAGCTGCTTCAGCACCAATTAATTTACCGTTCGGACGACGACCAGCTGCTACTAAAATCTTATCAAATTTTTGTGGCTCAGTTGGCGCACTAGGTCCTTCAAATGTAACCCATAGTCCATCATCTTTGGCTTCAACTTTAGCACATTTAGTCTTAGTTAAAATTGCCTCATAACGTTTTTTGATACGATTTTCTAGAACTTTAACTACATCACGATCCGCACCAGGAATTAATCCATCACCCAATTCAACTACAGTGATTTTTGAACCTAATGTACCATATACTTCAGCCATTTCCAGTCCAATAATCCCACCACCAACTACTAACATTCTTTCTGGTACGTTTTCTAAAGCTAAAGCTCCTGTTGAATCAATTACTCGTGGATCTTCAAATGGAAACCCTGGTACTTTGAATGATTGAGAACCTGCGGCAATAATTGCATTTTTGAACCGAATTACTTTTTTACCTTCAGCCGTATCAACTTCAATCGTGTATGGTGAAGTAAATTTAGCAATACCTTGTACTTTTTCAACTTTACGCTGTTTTGCTAATCCAGCTAATCCACCAGTTAATTTGCTAACCACTCCAGCTTTGAATGCACGAATTTTATCAATATCTAACTGAGGTTTACCAAAATTAACACCATGATGATTCATTTCATCTGCTTCATTAATTACTTTTGCGACGTGTAATAATGCTTTTGATGGAATACAGCCAACATTTAAACATACACCACCTAAGGTTGAGTATTTTTCTACTAAGACTGTTTTTAGACCCAAATCTGCTGAGCGAAATGCTGCGGTGTATCCTCCAGGACCTGCACCAAGTACCATAACATCACATTCAATCTCTCCAGATTGAACCATTGGTGTAGTTGCTGCTTGTGGAGCTGTTGGCGCTACAGGTGGTGGAGTAATTGCTTTAGGTGCCTCTGGAGTTGGAATAGTTACATCTGCAGTTTCTACTTTAACTATCAAATCACCTTCATTAACTTTAGAACCTACCTGAATCAATACTTCTTTGATAATACCAGCTTTATCCGCAGGAACTTCCATCGTCGCTTTATCTGTTTCCAACATGATTAGATTATCATCAACACAAATTTTATCACCTACTTTTACATAGACTTCAGCAACATTCACATCGTGGCTATCACCGATATCAGGAATACGAATTTCTAAAATGCTCATGTGTTTACTATCCTTTTAAGATTGTCATTATTTAAACTACTATTTTTATCGATATTAAATATAATTTTATCTAATATTTGAGTTCAATGTATGACTATTTTAGTCCGCTACATTGCCTACAACTATAATGCTAGTTGAATATATTAATTAATACCCTAATTTTACCTCATTTAAGCTAAATTATCTATAAGCACTGCCCACTAATTTTGGACAAAGTAACTATATCCACCATCATAATTATTTTGCCAATAAGATTTTTGTAAATTTTCAATTCTAACTTTGCCATTTTTATCTGGCGCATGAATGAACTGATTATTACCCAAATAAATCCCGATATGCTTGAAATTATTGAAAACTACCAAATCACCAATCACTAGATCATCAATATTTTTACCTTTATATCCTGCTACCATCGCTTGCTCTTTGGCGGTACGTGGCAATTTAACACCCAATGCTTGTTGATAGCTATATAATACCAAACCGCTACAATCAAATCCTTGATCAGGATTCTTACCACCATAACGATACTTGACACCAAGTTGTTGCTGACTTACTTGTTGGATTAAATTACTTGCGTTTCCATTGTCATTATTAATCTTAATTTGTGGTGCTTGTGACGGAGCTGGTTTTTTAGTTGCACAACTACTAAGTAGAATCAA
>DYTA01000124.1 GCA_020726205.1 Nitrosospira multiformis | reverse complement strand
TATTATTCTATTTTGATTCATGTATATAAGCAGGTTAGAATATGTATGAAGCATCAATAAATAATGCATTTGCACTACTGTTGACGGTTGAAGATCCATTAAGGTTATCAGAACCAAAGTTAATGTATTGTCCTCTGATTATTGTTCGTGTTTCTGGTATTTGAATTTTTATTCCTGCCCCATATTCAAAATTAATTCTAGCACTATCAGTAAATTGATTATACCAGCTGCTATTTAAATTAGTTGACATAGAATCTACACCTAAGCGGACAAAAATAGTTACTGGTGTTGATGGTAAAGTAAAACCAGGTAGTACAGCAAAATCATAGATAGTACTTGATTGAGTATCATTTCCAATACCTGTTGGGGTTGATAAAATATAATTCCATCCTAATTCTGTGTCTATCCAATCGGCAAATTGGTATCCTGCTTGTACTCTAATTGCTGGTGTAGTTTCTGCATTATCATTACTGTTAAAATTAGCTGTTTGTGTTGCATACGCTAATCCACCACCAATATACCAACCATCAATGTCTGCAAAGACATAACTAGAACTTAGGCTAAGTATTACAAGTAATATTTTTTTCATCTATTTTATAACTGATCTTTAAAAATTAAAATAATTAGACTATAATAATGTTGTAAAATAAGTATTCAATTATACTGAACCACAAGTCTGGTTTATAGTCTAGACTTAGATATTTTGTTATTATATCATTAAAAAGGAATGTAATGAGTAATTGGGAACAAGAAACGATTCAAAAGGTTTTATTAGAAACTGTAAAAGAGCAACGACGTGCTCGGCGTTGGAAAATATTTTTTAGATTATTTATTATTGCATTAATTATTTGGGCATTTATTACAAGTCGAGGTAGAGATGATAGTGGCGATAGTAAAAAAGGTCCACAGGTTGCTGTTGTTGATTTTAAAGGTGTGATTGATGGCGATAGTCAAAATTATTCTCACGTAATTGAAGGATTAACTAATGCGCTCAAAGATAAAAAAACGGTTGCGGTTTTGATTCGTGCTAATTCGCCAGGTGGTTCACCTGTGTATTCTGATATTTTATTTAATGAGATTAATCGGTTAAAGGAACAGTACCCAAATAAACCTATTGATTTTGTTGTTGAAGAGGTTTGCGCTTCTGGATGTTATTATGCAGCATCTGCTGCAACTCAAATCTATGCTAGTCCTGCAAGTATCGTAGGATCAATTGGTGTTATTTACACTGGTTTTGGCGTAACCGAAGCTATGAAAAAAATTGGTGTAGACAGTCGCTTGCTAATTTCTGGTAAAAATAAGGCAATGGGTTTTCCATTTACTCCAGAAAATAAAGAACAAACTGCTATGCAACAACAGATGTTAGATGAGGTTCATCAACAATTTATTAATGCAGTTAAATCTGGGCGAGGTAAAAAATTAGCTAATGATCCAGATTTGTTTAGTGGGCGTTATTGGTTAGGACAAGATGCAACTAAGCTTGGTTTGATAGATGGTTATGGTACTGTATCTAGTGTTGCTCGAGAGCAATTTAAGTCTGAAAATATAGTTGATTTTACCCCAGATCAAGATACGCTAGATAAGTTATCTAAAAAACTAGGTGTTGGGTTAGTGGATTTAGCTCGTCAGGCTGTGGTTACTTCTGGATTTAGTGGATCAATGAATTGATTATTCTTGATATCCTTTTAGTTTTTATATTGTGCTATCTGTGTGGTGTTTATTTTTATCTTCGCTGGCTTAATAAAAAATATTTTTTAACGATAGATAAAACACCACCAGATTCAGAAATTAAATTAAAAACGTTAGATGATATTCGTAATCAATATCAAAATCACAATGAAATAAATATTCTGGTTTTAACTGGAGGTGGTGTAAGAGGCTTAATACCGCTAATAATTTTATCCAAAATTGAGGAGATTACTGGTAAAAAAGCTGGTGAGCTTTTTGATTTTATGGCTGGCACATCAACAGGTTCTGTAAACTGTGCTATTATGGCTGTAGCAGATGAAAATGGTAAAAATAAGTATTCAGCACAAAATATTGTTGATAATTATTTGGATAATATTAGAACTATGTTTTCAGCACCATGGTATCACCAATTTTTAACTTTATTTGGTATCTTTGGGCCTCGTTATTTGCCAGATGGGAAGTTAAATGTTTTAAATGGATATTTTTCAAATAGTTGCTTATCAAATGTAGTAACAAATATTCTTGTACCTGTTTATGATGTAGTTGACAACTCATTGAAGATTATTCGTAACTGGATGCCAAATAGCAAGGCAACACATAATAATTATACTCTTACTGATTTGATAAATGGTGCATCAAATCCTCCAATGCTATTTTTTCCGCAGTCTTTTATGATAAATGGTGACAAAAAAATATTTATTGATCCTGGAGTAATTTTAAATAATCCAGCAGAGATTGCATTAATGAATACATGGTTTATGTTTCCTAATAAAAAAATACGTTTAGTTCTAATTGGTAATGGTGGTAATGATGTAATGAGATATAATCATCAGCATGTTGCTAGATTCGGTGCTTATGGACTGTTTCAATATTTATTAAATTCTCCTGTTATTAATACTAAATTATCTACGGATCTAGTAAGCGAATATATACATGAAGCAAATAATTATGGACTTGATGTTGAGTTTGTTGAGATTAATAGTGATGGAGCTCAAGGATTATTAGTAGGTGATACTTCTGATTCTAACATGGATCGAATTCGTCAGTTTGCGGATAAAGTTTTAACCGAAAATCGTGAACAAATTACTAAATTAGCCAAAAACTTGAGTCAAGAATAATGAAGTTTTAATATCATATAAATGTAAAAACCTGAATTAATTAGTATTCAGGTTTTTACATTTATATGATTAAAAATTTATTTCCATTTACGATTTTTTACAGTATATGCATAGTTAAAACATAGTACTAACATAGCAACCCCCGCAATTAAATTTAATAAGGTAAAACCTAAAATACTATATTCAAACTTACTACATAAGTAGTTTAAAACTTCTAGACCAGCAGCCAGTGCGGTTGATTGAATAATATTAAGTGTTGCTGCGCTCATGCTACTCGATTGACCTGTTGATGTAATTGCAATTCTAAAGATTGAACCGTTAAATATTCCAATCCCAAAAGAGGCTAAAAACATTCCAAATATAAACATTA
>DYTA01000123.1 GCA_020726205.1 Nitrosospira multiformis | reverse complement strand
TTTAAGGCAAATGATATCTTTAGACAACCACAAATAGAACAAGATAGCAATCGTTTACGAGAAATGATTGAAGCTGCTATAAAATAAAACTATAGTAAAATGTGGTTACTGCAAGCAAATGCATAACCACATTTTATATTTAACCAATTATACCATCTGCATAAATCTATTTTGCTCTACAGACCACTCAAGAACATGACCAGAGTGAACATCATAAATCCAAGCACTAATTTGTAATTGTTTTTGTGCCAATAGTTCTTTAACTAAAGGATAACTTTTCAAATTTTCAACTTGATGGAGTAAGTTAATTTCAACACCATGACAAGCGTCATGTGGTCTATTCTTACGAAAACCTAATTTTATTAACTCTAACCAGTTATCTAATCCCATTTGACCAAGCTTATTATCGCCACTGCTAACACAGGCTTTAACAGCACCACACTCGGTATGTCCACAAATTACAATATTTCGTACTTCTAATGCACTAATTGCATATTCAATTGCAGCTATTTCGCTATAAACGTTATCAGGAGAATATGGAGGTACAACATTCCCAACATTTCTTACCATAAAAATCTCACCAATACTTGACGATAAAAAAGCATTTGGATTAATTCTACTATCAGAACAAGCAACTAATAAAGTATGTGGCTTCTGACCTTTTGCTAATGTATTTAATAAACGTTGGTTATCTTTTGCATAATGGGAAATATATTTGGTTATTCCATGACGCAGTACATCATTTGCAGAATGAGAAAAACCAGACAATTCTAAAATATCTTTAATTTGATACTCTGTTACAGTGACCATATATGGCTGATTCTCAAATGTACTTGCTGATATAATACTTTGTTGTTCATTAGACATTCCATGAAAGATTGGCTTAATATTTACATCTAATAAATCTTGGGCAATACCTATCAAATGTTTTGCTCCATTACTATCAATGTTGTGTAAATGAGCAAATTCAAAAATCACAAAATGAATATTTTTTTCACTTAAAGCATAATCTTTTATGGTCGCTAGTTTTTCATACGCTAAAAAACTAATATTGCCAGTTAGACCAACCCTCAAAACATTGTTATTTGTCCACAATTTAATTTCTGTTTTAGTCCGCAGCATTCTAATTCCAACAATAATAAATGCAGCTAATAGACCAGTTTGAATACCATCAATTAAATCAGTACCAATAATTGCTAAAAATGTAACTAAATATACTAATACATCTAAACGATCACTTTTCCATAAATCAATCACTTGACGAATATTCATCATTTTTAAAGATGCGGCAATTAAAATTCCTGATAATACAGCTAAAGGCATTGCTTCAATTAATTGAGGAATAAAAAAAACTACCAATAAAATAATAAATGCATGTAAAATCGCAGCTCTGCGAGTTTTAGCCCCTGCCAAAACGTTAACTGATGAACGAGCGACAATTCCAGTAACGGGAATACCACCAAACATCGCAACACCAATGTTTGCAATCCCTTGCCCAATTAACTCTTGATTCGGATTATGTAAATCTCCTTTCCCCATTAAATCAACTGCACTAGTAGACAATAGCGTTTCTAACGAAGCAAGTATAAATACCTCCAAAGCAGTTAAAAATAACTTATACCAATTCGTAATTTGCTCGACATCAATAATGTGTGGATGTAGTAAATCGTGTGGTAAATTACCGACTACCGAAACATTTAATTTTGCCATATAGACTAATGACATGGGAATCAATACAGCAAAGAAAAAGCTATATGCCCTAGGTAAATAACGCGGCAGAACTGCTAAAATAACCACAGTTAAGATGGTTAACCATACATTAGTTGAACCTAAATGAGAGATATATAAATTACTTTGAGCAATAGTTTGCGCAATAGAGTTATTTTTACTTTGAGAAGCAATTTGAAATACTTGCGGTAGTTGCTCAAAAAACAATAAAAAACCAATACCAGCAGTAAAAGCTAAAACTAATGACAAAGGTATGTATTTAGCAATCCGTCCTAATTTGAATGCACCAAGAATAATTTGTAATAATCCACAAACTAAACCAATTACTAGTAATCCTGCAAAACCAAAATCTTGAATTGCCCCCGCTAATAATACAGACATTGCAACTGCTGGCCCTGTAACACCCAAACGGCAACCACCAAAAATAGCCCCCAGAAAACCTCCAACAACTGCAGAAATTAACGCAACCTGTGGAGATACACCAGTTGCTAAAGCAACTGCTAATGACAATGGAATTGCCACAAAAGCAACAGCAATGGCTGCACCTAAATCTTCACGTAAATATTGTTTTTTGAAAATAGGTTTTAATTCATTTATTAAATAACGACCAATTGAACTATTTACCATTAACTACCCCATAAAACTCTAACAATTATAGATTACTCAGAATCAAATGTAAAATACCCAGAAAACTTACTATCCATCAACTGTTCTACACTTTTACTTTCAATTAATAATGAATTTTTAACAGCTGGTAAATCCTGCATTTTAGTTAAAAATAGCAAAATCCGTGGGTAATTAGTTAAATCAACCAAATTTTCACCACGATTATGTTTTTGACACCACCGCAGCAAAGCGAATGCTTGTGCATCCACAATAGTTGGTACATTATCAATAAAAAAACCACTCTCATGCAAATTTTGCTCAATATATTCCAAAATTAAAGTTAATCGTTTAAAAGCTAATTTGCGGAACTCCTCAACATAACTTTCACTCACAAAACGAATTGGATAATTAAAATGTTGAAATGCTGGATGTAATGTTGATGAAAAATATGATAACCATTGATGAATTTTTACTCGATCAGCAGGTTGTTTTGCAAGACAATATTCTGGAATAGCAAAATTATCAGCCAAATAAAGTAAAATTGCTAAATTTTCACCAACAACAACGTCACCATCTTTCAATGCTCCAACTTTACCTGCAGGATTAACTTTGCGAAAAGCTAAAGTTTGACGGATTTCTGGCGTAGTTATTCCAATTTGATATGGGATACCTAGCCACTCTAACATAATTTGACTACCCAAAGAACATGCGCCGGGAATAATAAATAAAACAGGTTGATTCATAATTATTTTCTTTCTATAGTATAAGCAAAAATATAGAATATATTATATTTTTAATTGGGGATTTTCGCATAATTATCAAGTTGTAGCGAATACTTTTAATAATATACA
>DYTA01000122.1 GCA_020726205.1 Nitrosospira multiformis | reverse complement strand
GTTAAATAACATATAATTTTATGTAAATACGCTACTTCTTGTAAGTAGCGTATTTCTTTTTAGTCTATAAGTATAAGCTAAAAGATATCTAGCCCAAACCAAACAATACAATAATCAACTTATATACACCAGCTGAAATCAATGCAGTAATTGGTAGCGTTAAGAACCAAGCCGTAGCCATTGAACGTACCACAGACCAATTAATTCCACTATTATTATACCCAGCTCCCATAATTGAACCAGACGCAGCTTGTGTTGTACTAACAGGCAAACCAAAATGAGAAGCAGCAAGAATTAATGCACCAGAACTAAGTTCCGCAGCAAATCCATTTGATGGCTTTAGTTTTGCCAATCGACTACTTAAAGTTCTGATAATTTTCATACCACCAGCCATAGTTCCAGCAGCCATAGCAATCGCACAAATAATTACAACCCAATGTGGAATATTAGCTGCATTATCAACCAAGCCAAAGCTAAATAAAGCTAATGTAATAATTGCCATAGTTTTTTGCGCATCATTTGAACCGTGACTAAAGGCTAATAAGCTTGATGATAAAACTTGCAACTCCCGAATAAAGTTATTTGTTTTACGGGGAGTAGTGTTTTTACGCAAAACCAATGAGACCATAAGCATAATTACTAGAGCTACAAAAAATGCAACAATCGGCGAAAGTAACATTGGTAAAATTACTTTTTGCATCAGTCCAGACCATTTCACAGCACTCCAACTACCGCCACTAACGATAACTCCACCAATTAATGACCCAATCAAAGCATGCGATGAACTAGATGGAATACCAAGCCACCAAGTTAAAAGGTTCCAACCAATCGCTGAAATCAATGCAGCTGCCAATAACGCATGTGTAACAAAATGAGCATCAAATAAACCACTAGTAATTGTCTTAGCTACCCCAGTACTGAAATAAGCACCAATAAAGTTAAAAATAGCCGCAATAATAATTGCTTGATATGGTGATAGTGCCCTAGTTGCAATTGGAGTCGCAACTACATTGGCTGTATCATGAAAACCATTAATAAATTCAAAAGCTAATGCCACTAAAATCAAAATTATTAGAAACAGGGACATCGCCATGTTACATATCCTTAACAGAAATTTGCATTACTAAGTCTGCAATCGTCGCACTTGTGTCAATTGCATTCTCTATACTCTTATAAATTTCTTTTAATTTCAAGATTGTCAATGTGTCATAGTTACCAGAATACATTTCTTTCATTGCCCGACGTAAATCTTCAATTGCATTTTCATCAAACTCATCAGAACGCTGTTCATCTTTACTAATACGTTGATAATTACCATCTTTTAGTGCTTGCATAATATCTACTAATACTTTAGTAATATTTTGTAACGTAGTAGCACTACTAATTAAGCAATCATCAGCTTTAATATCAATTGCATAAATTTGTAACTTAGTATTTGTCTTAACAATACGCTTTGTTAATTTTAATAATAAAACTGATAACTCTTGAATATCACCACGATCAATTGGTGTGATAAATTGGTTATTTAATTCAATCATAACCCGTTTATTAATTTCCAAAGCTTTTTGTTTTTGTTGACGTAACTCTTGTGAATACTGAGCCTCACTGGTTTTATCTTTAGCGCTAATAATATTTGCAAAAATATTAGCTGCTTGATGCACTGCTTCTGCACCCTCAACAAATAAATTAAAAAATAACTCACCTTTTGATGGAACAATAGCTCGAATCAAACGTCTTAACATTATGCATTTCCTTTAAATAGTTAATTTTTAACGGTATTATTACGTTATCCAACAATTGATAACTACGAATTATAAACTTTTTATTTTACACCAACTAGTTTAATATTAAACAATTTTTGTTTTTTAAATTTATTAAAGTAATTCAGATAAATAAAATCAATTTTTTAAAATATTTTTACTATTTGTCCAACAAAATAGTAACTGGTCCATCATTAACTATGGCAACTTTCATATCGGCTCCAAAAATACCGCAGGAAACTGTTACACCACGTAATCGTAATTCGGCAATAAATAATTCATACAATGGCTGAGCTAACTCAGCAGATGCCGCAGCAACATATGATGGACGATTACCTTTGCTAGCATCAGCATATAATGTAAACTGTGAAATAGCTAGAATACTACCCTTAATATCAATTATAGACAAATTCATCTTATCATGGCAGTCATTAAAAACTCGCAAATTCACAACTTTCTGAGCAAGCGCACGAACTTTTTGTTCGTTATCATTATGAGTAATCCCCACTAAAATCATTAATCCATTATTTATACGACCAACACAATTACTATTAACCGTTACACTAGCTTGACTAACTCTTTGAATTACTAAACGCATATCAGTCCCCTGCTTGAGTAATTAATTTGGTTACCTCTTCAGGTAATTGTTTAAGTTGATTTGCCCCACGAGTAACATTAAAAATACTTACCCCTAAATCAGCAGCAATCGCTCGTTGCGTTTTATTATTAGCAAGTAATTCAGCTAAAATTAAATAGCGTGAACCAATTTTTTCTCTCTCGGAAATAGTCAGCGTTAATTCAAAAAAAGACTGTAACTCCTCATTGTTTTTCATCCGAGTACAATTTTCAATAAAAGCCAACCAACCAGAACTATTTTTCATTACACACCTCTAGCTTGTTTAATCTCAATATGATACACAAATTAAATACTTATAGCAAATAATAAATTTTATCTTGATAATATGTAATTTAGTAATTTGTAATTAGACTAAATACAACACAAATTATTACCAACATTTAAATTAAAAACAGATAAAACATATATTATTCACACAAAATAAGACAAATAACCACAAATAACCAATGAAAAATAAAATAATACAACTAAATAACGTTTGGTTTTATCACACACACTAATTAGTGTACTATTATTTTATCGCAAAATGAAGTAAAATATCGACATAATAAATAATAATTACTACAAAAATGTTTAAACAAGACAAGGAGAAAAAATTTTGTTTTCAGACGAAGAGTATATTGATCTATACATTAAAAGTTTTTACTTTCAATTTGAAAACGAAATGGCCGCAATCAAAGACTGTAATTCACGTTATTTAGCAGCAACTAAAAGCTATGCTAAGTTAATGGGATTTAACTCAATCGAAAGTATTGTAGGTCAAGGAGATGCAGATGCAACTGCAGATACTGCAAAACACTCAGAACTATTCTA
>DYTA01000121.1 GCA_020726205.1 Nitrosospira multiformis | reverse complement strand
TAATGGTATTATTATTGGCAAAATTCGTAAAATTGAACGTGGTAATGTAGTTATTGATTGTGGCAAAATTGAAGCTATTATTATGAAACCAGATTTAATTTCTAAAGAAGTATTGAAACCAGGTGATGTAATCAAAGGATTCTTTGATAAAGCTAATCCACAGGTGAAAAATGGGCGTTTAATGATTTCTCGTGCAAGTACAGGTTTTTTAGCTAAATTATTAGAAAATAACGTACCAGAGATAGCTAATAATCGCATTGAAATTAAAGCAATTGCTCGTGATGCTGGTAATCGTTCAAAAGTTGCAGTGTTTACTACTGATAATCGTATTGATGCAAAAGGTGCGGTAATCGGATTTAGAAATCAACGGATTGAAAGCGTTACCAAAGAATTGTTTGGTGAAAAAGTTGATGTAATTGAATATACTGAAGATTTAGCTCAGTTTGCTTTAAATGCGTTAGCTCCTGCTGAAATATCAAGTTTAGTTGTAGATGAAGAGAAGCGCACAATTGATGTAATCGTTGATGATGATAAACTAGGTTCTGTGATTGGACCAGATGGTATTAATGTTCGTTTGGCAAGTAAATTAACTAATTGCACTATTAATATTTTTGGTAAAACTGAAGCTAAAGATAAACGTCAAAATGAACGTAGTGATTTAATTAAAATGTTTAATGATGCGTTAGATGTTGATGATGATATCTCTGAATTATTAGTAGATAATGGTTTCTCTTCTTTAGAAGAAGTTGCTTATGTTGATGTAGCTGATTTGTTGGTAATCCAAGACTTTGATGAAGAAGTTGCCAAAGAATTACAAGAGCGAGCAAGAAATAAATTATTATCAAAAAATATTTTATTTAAAGATGAAATGGATACGTTAGCTAATGACTTAGTGCAGGTTGTTAAATTTTCACCAGATGTTTTATTACAATTAGTTGAGCAAGATATTAAAACAATCGATGATTTTGCTGATTTATCAGGTGATGAATTAATGGACATGATCAGTATTGATTCTGAAACTGCAAATAAATTAATATTAAAAGCCCGCGAAGTATGCGGATATTTTCAAGAGTAAGGAACTCATATGACAATTAAAGAATTTGCTCTCGAATTAAATGTTTCGCAGAATGAGCTGCTAAATAAATTAGCTCAAGCTGGAATTAAAAAATCTCTTAATGACGAACTAAGTGGCGAAGATAAGGCTAAATTTTTAGAATATCTTAATACCAAGGCTAAACCTAAAAAACTATCTTTAGGCAAAAAGAAAGAAGATAGTGATAATGCGCAATCAGCTGAAAGTGCAACAGCTGGGACAGTGGTTGAAATAAAACGCAAAAAAGTTATTCATAAAGAATTAGTTCAAGAAGATAGCACTGAAATTATTGAAGATATTCAAGAAGATGTAACTAGTAATGTAGTTGAAAGCATTGAAGTTGTAGCTATTGAAAAAGAAGTTGAAGATAATTTGCCTGCAGAAATTATACCTGAGGTAAATGCTACAACAGCTAAAGTTGTAGATACTGTTGAAAAAACTAAGCCAGTTGCTGAAGTAGAAGAGCGCAGTAATAAAACACCGAAAGCTCAACCATTAAAATCAGCTAAAAAAGTTAGTAAAATGAAAGTTATTGGCAAAACTGATTCAACATTAGAAGATGGCGTACTTGATGATGAGTTTACTGACATTGCTCAAGTAATTGAAGAAACGTTAGTGGTGGAAGAAAAACCAGCAATGCACAAACCTCATCAACATAAAAAATCAGATCATAAACATAAAGTGCAACATAAACAACCTAGAATACAAGAATTTCAAAAACCAGTTAAACAACAGATTTTAGAAATAGCCGTTCCTGAAGCGATTACAGTTGCAGATTTAGCACATAAAATGTCAGTTAAAGCATCTGAAGTAGTAAAAAGCTTAATGAAAATGGGTATGATGGTTACTATTAACCAAGCCATTGATCAAGATACAGCAATGATAATTGTAGAGGAATTAGGACATACTGCGGTTGCGTGTCGCGCTAATGATCCTGAGAGTTATTTAGATGATGCGGTAGAGCATAATAGTAGTGAGTTAATTTCTAGAGCTCCTGTTGTTACAGTAATGGGACACGTGGATCATGGTAAAACATCATTACTAGATTATATTCGTAAAGCAAAAGTTGCTGCTGGTGAAGCTGGTGGTATTACACAACATATTGGTGCTTATCATGTGAAAACTGATAATGGCATGGTAACATTCTTAGATACACCTGGACATGAAGCTTTTACAGCGTTGCGTGCTCGTGGTGCTCAATTAACGGATATTGTGATTTTGGTTGTTGCTGCTGATGATGGAATTATGCCTCAAACGATTGAAGCAATTAATCACTCTAAATCTGCTGGTGTACCGATTGTAATTGCAATGAATAAAATGGATAAACAAGGTGCAAATCCAGATAAATTAAAACAAGAACTAACCGCTCATGAAGTCGTAATAGAAGAGTTTGGTGGTGATGTGATGTGTGTTCCAGTTTCTGCAAAAACAGGAATGGGGATTGATGAATTATTACAAGCTGTATTGTTACAGGCTGAAGTATTAGAATTAAAATCACAAATTGATGCACCAGCTAAAGCAGTAGTAATCGAGTCTAAATTAGACAAAGGTCGTGGCTCAGTTGTAACTGTATTAGTTCAATCTGGTACTTTGCGTAAAGGTGACATTGTACTAGCAGGAACAAGCTATGGTAAAGTTCGTGCAATGATTGATGAATTAGGTAAACCAGTTAATTCAGCTGGACCATCAATACCAGTTGAAATTTTAGGTTTAGCTGATGTTCCTAGTGCTGGTGATGATTTAATCGTGGTTAAAGATGAACGTAAAGCTCGTGAAATTGCAACTTTCCGTGATGAAAGAAATAAACAAGAGCGTTTATTGCGCCAACAAGCCGCTAAATTAGATACATTATTTGCAGCAAATGGTGGACAAGATGTTAAAAACTTAAATATTATTATTAAATCTGATGTTCAGGGCTCATATGAAGCTTTAACTCATTCATTACAAAGATTATCAAATGGTGAGGTTCAGGTGCAAGTTGTTCATGCTGCTGTTGGTGGTATTAATGAGTCAGATATTAATTTAGCTATTGCATCAAATGCTATTGTAGTTGGGTTTAATACTCGTGCAGATAATAATGCTAAAAAATTAGCTGAAAGTAATAATATTGAAATTCGCTACTATAATATTATTTATGAAATT
>DYTA01000012.1 GCA_020726205.1 Nitrosospira multiformis | reverse complement strand
CCTGTTGATAAATTAACTGTAGCTGAATATGCAGTTCTAGCAGGTTTACCAAAAGCACCTTCTGCATATAATCCTGTTGTAAATCCAAAACGTTCTCATGAACGTGAAATGTATGTTCTGGCTAGAATGCTTAAACATGGTTATATTACACAAGAACAGTATGATCAGGCTGTTAACCAAAAAATTATAGTAATAAAAGGTACCGTAAAGGATTCGACTGATTCTGGTGGTTATATTGCTGAAATGGTTCGTCAATACTTATATCCAACCTATGGCGATGCTATTTACACTCAGGGATTCAAGGTTTATACAACTATTGATAGTAAAATGCAACAAGCCGCTTACGTAGCTTTACGTAAGGGGATTTTAAATTATGATTTATCTAAAGGATATCAGGGTGCGGAACAGAGAGTTGATTTGACGCCAAAAGATTCAGACGATAACTTAGATGAAATTGCTTTGGCTCAATTTGATAGCTTAAATGATTATGGTGATTTATCTGCTGCAATAGTGTTAAATGTAGATAGTGGACATATAGATGCTATTTTACGTAATGGACAACATATTGATTTCAGTGGCAAACAACTTGATTTTGTACGTCGTTACTTAAGTGCTGGTGGTAATAAACAGATTTTACCGGGCTCAGTAATTCGTGTTTATCAAAATAATGGTCAGTGGCAAATTAGTCAAATACCACAAGTACAGGGGGCATTAGTGGCAATTAATCCTACGGATGGAGCAATTAAAGCATTAATGGGTGGATTTGATAGCTCTTTAAGTAGTTTTAATCATGTAATGCAAGCAAAACGCCAACCTGGTTCAAGTTTTAAACCATTTATTTATTCTGCTGCTTTAGATAAAGGATATACAACAGAAACCGTAGTTGATGATAGTTCAGTTTGTTATGATGGTGGTAGTGATGGGGGACAGTGGTGCCCTAAAAATGATGATGGAAATTTCTTAGGCCCGATAACATTGCGTCAAGCATTAACTTTCTCACGTAATATTGTAACAGTAAAAGTTCTTAATGACATAACACCAAATTATGCAATAAACTATGTTACTAAATTTGGTTTTTCTGAGTCGCAATTTCAAGCGTACTTAACGATGGCTTTAGGTGCAAATGAAGTTACACCTATGCAAATGGCTCAGGCATATGCGGTTTTTGCAAATGGTGGTTATTTGATTCAGCCGTACTTTATTCAACAAATTACAGATACCAGTGGAAAAGTATTAGCCAAAACAAAACCTGTAGATATTAAGCAACAGCAGCCAGTTATTGATCCACGAAATGCATTCATTATGAATAGTATTTTAAAAGATGTGGCAAAATACGGTACAGGAGCTAGAGCATATAAAACATTGCAAAGAAGCGATTTAGCAGGGAAAACTGGTACTACTAATGATGCTAAAGATGTTTGGTTTGATGGATATAGTCCTGATTTAGTAACCATTACATGGGTTGGTTATGATCAACCAAAAACTCTAGGTCGTCAATTTGGAGCTACTCTTGCATTGCCTATTTGGATTGATTTTATGAAAGAAGCTTTATCTAGTTATCCTGTGCGTCAATTGCCAATGCCTAGTGGTATTATTGCTGAGCCAGGCGGAACTTGGCGAGGTGATACTGAATATTATTATGAGGGTAGTAAAATTGGAAGATTTAACGCTTCGGGCACTATTGACGATGTTGATAATGCAGAAAGTAATGAAGAAAATAATTTAAATTCAAGTGAACCAATTTTGCAAGAAAGTCCAAAATCATCTGCTAGTGATTCTATTGCTTCACCAGCTAGTACAGTAGACAATTCTAGCAAGGTTAGTGATATTAATGATATAATAAAAAATATTCAAGATTAATTTTATTTAAGTAGGAGTCGTAACTTGAAACATTATCCACATCCATCGTTTGCAAAAGAAGGTTGGTCTTTTATCGCTATTAGCGTAGGTATTGCTATATTTGTGTTGTGGCTTACAAATATTGTAGCCGCATTGCCATTTATTATTATTGCTGCATTTGTTGTTCAATTTTTCCGTGATCCTGCCCGTACAATACCTCAGGATCCTAATGTTGTTCTTTCTCCAGCAGATGGCAAAATTATTGCAATCGAGGAAACTCATGATGCATATCAGAATGTTGCCGCATTAAAAATTAGTGTCTTTATGAATGTTTTTAATGTTCACTCGAATCGTTCTCCAGTTGATGGTCAAGTACTAGATGTTCAATATTTTGCTGGTAAATTTGTAAATGCTGACTTTGATAAAGCCTCTACAGAAAATGAGCGAAATGCAGTTATAGTTAGATTAGCAAGTGGTCAAAAAATTACTTTTGTTCAAGTTGCAGGATTAATAGCGAGACGTATTTTATGTTATACTAAACCAGGTGATTTATTGAAGCGTGGTGAAAGATATGGTTTTATTCGCTTTGGTTCTCGTGTAGATGTTTATTTACCCGTTTCTGCAACACCATTGGTTAGTATTGGTCAAAAAGTGAAAGCAACAGAGACGATTCTAGCTAAGATTGATTAATATATGGCTACTTCAAATACACCTAGAGCAAAAGGTTCACCAATTTACTTGTTACCAAGCATGATTACTTTGAGTTCAATGTTTTGTGGCTTTTATGCAATGGTTCAATCGATTAGCGGAAACTTCTATCATGCTGGAATTGCTATCTTATTTTCAATGATTCTGGATAGTCTTGATGGTAGGGTTGCTCGTATGACTCATACATCATCACCATTTGGAGCAGAGCTGGACAGTTTGGCTGATATGGTATGTTTTGGTGCAGCTCCAGCAATGATTGTTTTTAATTGGGGGCTACATTCATTTGGTAAAATAGGTTGGTTGATTTCTTTTGTCTATTGCGCTTGTGCAGGTCTTCGTTTAGCACGATTTAATGTTATGATAGGTGTAGTTGATAAAAAATATTTTCAAGGTATGCCTTCTCCATCAGCAGCAGCTTTAGTTGTAGGTTATGTTTATCTTTGTGCTGAATATCATTTTAGTCATTATCTAGTTATTCTAGGTGGTTTAATTATAACTTTGATTGCGGCTATTTCTATGGTAAGTAATGTGAAATTTTACAGTTTTAAAGAATTTCATTTTCACCAAACTGCTCCATTTAGAGCTCTACTAGTATTTTTAGGTATTTTAATTTTATTGTTTTATTATCCTGAATTTGTACTTTATAGCTTTTTTGCATTATATACTTTTGTTAGTTATTTATTTTGGATCTTTAGAATTGGATACCGAAATAAATTAAATGATGAAATAGCTACAAAATAGATGTTTCATAACTATTACATGTTATTTAAAAGTTAATGATATTATGATTTGTAATTTTAGTAAGTAAATTATGTATAAAAAAATGACCGAAAATAATCGGAAAAAAATTTCATTCGCAACTATTGAAGTTATTCCTGCAGAAAATAAAATTATCCTGAGTGGCGAGTGGACATGGGTTTCAATTAATGAAAATATTCTCAATATAGTTGATTCAATTAATAAACAAAATTGGTTAATTGATGGACTTGAGATTAAAAGAATTGATACTACAGGTGCATATTTCTTACATAAATTATGTGATTGTTTAACTCAATTAGGTAGCAAAGTAACCGCTGTAAATCTGATTTTGGAAGACCAAAAATTATTTGATTTAACTCAAGGTATTCAACTTGAAAAAAATAGTATTGTTAATGAGATCGTTCATCAAACAGCTATTGAAAAAATTACTAATCTAACTGTTGATTTTGGTCATACAACATTACAACTAATATCTTTTTTTGGTCAATTATGTTATACCCTAGCAACTCTGTTTAAGCGTGAATATCCATTATATGTTAAAGGTATTGCTGATACTGTTTCTAATGCAGGTTTAAAGGGTATTTTAATTACTTCGTCATTGTGTTTTTTAATTGGTGTAAATTTAACTTACCAAATGGCTCCACAGTTTGTGACTTATGGGGCAAATGTATATGTGGTAAATTTTTTGGGAATTTCCTTGCTTCGAGAGGTTACTCCATTATTAACGGCAATCATAATTGCGGGGCGAACTGGATCAGCAATTACTGCATCATTGGGTACAATGAAAGTTCAAGAAGAAATTGATGCTTTACAGACTATGGGAATATCTCCTGTGCGCCGCCTAGTTATGCCACAAATTATCGGTCTATTAGTGTCATTACCAATTTTAACCATGTTAGCAGATGTAGCTAGTATGTTTGGAGGTATGTTGTTTGCTGGACCGCTATTAGGAATAGATTTTTCTTTATTTATTGAAAGAATGCAAGGTAATGTATCTATTAATAATTTTTGGATTGGAATATTAAAAAGCGTATTCTTTGCTTGGATTATTGGTATGGTAGGATGTTTTTGTGGATTTAAAGTAAAATCTAGTGCTGATAGTGTTGGTATTCAAACAACTAGAAGTGTAGTAATTTCAATATGTTTGATTATTGTGGTCGATGCTTTATTTGCTATAATATTCAAAGGTTTGGGGATTAAATAATGCGTATTAATAACGAACAACCAATTATTGAAATTCGTAAGCTTGGTACTAAATTTTTTGATGAATGGATTCATAAAGATTTAGATCTTACTATTTACCCAAATCGTATTGTTACTATTATTGGTGCTAGTGGTTGTGGCAAAACAACTTTAATTCGTGAAATACTGATGTTGCAACCAATTACATGTGGTGAAATTTATCTCATGGGCGAAAAAATTTCTACATATGATTTAGAAGATCCTTATACAAAACGAGTTCTAAGCCAAATGAGTATGATGTTTCAACAGGGTGCATTATATAACTCAAATACTGTTTTAGAAAACGTAATGTTTCCATTACTAGAGTATACAGACTTTTCTTATTCTATGGTTCGTGAATTAGCTTACCAAAAATTAAGATTAACAGGTTTAAAAGAAGTTGCTTATAATAAATACCCTAAAGAAATTAGTCCTGGTATGCAAAAGCGTGTTGCTTTGGCTAGAACTTTAGCACTAGACCCTAGGGTTTTATTCTTAGATGAACCTACTGCAGGTTTAGATCCGAATAGCGCTGCTTCTTTTGATGAGTTAATGCTTAATTTACAACAACAGCTTGGATTAACGGTAATAATGATAACTCATGATTTAGACTCTATTTGGCATACTAGTGATGAAATTGTTTATCTAAGTAATAAACAAGTTACATTACATGATACAGTTTTGAATGCTTCTAATCGTCCTGATATTCCAGATTTGTATCAATATTTTAATGGGACACGAGGTAAAATATCTAAAGCATATTATACACAAAATGTAAAGGGAAATAATTAATGAAAAATAAAGGTCAGTATCTAGTCGTAGGAACTTTTGTTTTAGTTGGTATAGGTTTAATTGTAGCAATTTTGCTTTGGTTTTCTGCGGCTAGTCGTAAAAATTATGATATATATCGAGTTACTTTTAATGAAGCTGTCGATGGTGTAACAACTAATTCTGTTGTGAAGTATAATGGAGTAGAAGTTGGCAAAGTTCAAAAAATCGAATTGGATAATCAAGACCCACGTAATATTTATGTGTATCTAGATGTGACGCAAGGTGTTAATATTACAACTGCAACTTATGCTACTATAAAAGCTCAAGGTGTTACGGGTATGTCGTACATAGCTTTAACATTAACTCCGAAAACTAAATTTACAGTAGTTCAGCCACATAATAGTGAACCATATCCTGAAATACCAGCCAAACAATCATTCTTAACTAATTTAACTGAACAAGCTCAAAATATTAGTCAAAATATAGATCAGGTTTCTGATCAAATGAAAAATTTGCTTGATAATAAAAATATTCAACATATGTCATCGATTATTGCAAACCTTGATAAAGTTACTTCTGCAGTAGCTAGTCAATCTAGTAGTATTGCGAGTTCTGTTGGTAAAGTTGGTGAAGTGTTAAATAATGTTAATGAAAATACTAAGAGTTTAAATGATGCAATAATTCAACTATCAGTTTTATCTAAATCGTTACAGCAAAATAGTGCTACTTTTGATAAAGTTATGAATAATGTAAACAATAATACATTACGTAATATAAATGGTGTTTTGTTGCCTAATGTGAATCAAACTGTGTCAAATATGAATCAAATTTCAGCACAATTAAATGAATTATTACAAACTATCAATCAAAACCCATCTGCATTAGTACGTGGTAAGTCAACACCTAAAGCAGGACTAGGAGAATAATATGAAACAACTTAAAAATCCACTTATCTGGTTAATTACTAGTTTAAGTTTAGCAGGTTGCGGTTCTTTGTTTGGACCAATTAAGCAACGTCCGGTTGAAAATTTTACAATTATCGATAGTCAAATTAATTATCAACAATCTGAGTGTCCGTCTACTCAAAATGATAACGTACTATATGTTGCTAAAATGACGGCTTACCCACCTTATGATACTAATAAAATGTTCTACACTAATAATCCGTACGAGTTAAATAGTTATGGTTATAGTCAGTGGGCAACGTCTGTAACCGATATGATGACACAAGAAGTAGCTAAAAAAATTGCGACATCATGTACTTTTAAAAATATGGTTGGTATAAATTCTTTGGCAGATGCAAATTATCGTTTGTCGTCAATTTTAATTGGAGTGCGAGAAGAAGTTGGATTAAATAAGGATGACACCTCTTATGCTCATTTAATAATTGGAACTGAATTAGTACAAATGGATAATAACAAGGTAATTGGTGCATTCTTATTTGATCAAAAAGAGTCAACTGAAGTAAGTCCAATCGCTTATGCTCAAGCTGTAAGCAGTTTGTTGACTAAATACAATAATCAACTAGTCCCATGGTTACAGCAAAAAACTAAATGAGTTTCAAAAATGGCTTCACTAGAAAGTGAAGCTTTTCTATTATGTTATTTAAAAATGATTAAAAGATGATAAATACTGCACAACTTATTAATAAGATTAAACAAAATCCATGTACATATAGTTCATTGTGGCTAAATCAGTTAAAAAAAATTCAGAGTACTAGTATAGGGTATAATAAATTATATGAAAAAATCGAAAAACATCTGGATAACTTAAAACATCGTTCCAACTTAATTAAAAGCTGTAAAATAGTATATCCTAGTGAACTACCTGTTAGTCGTGATGCGTTAATTATCAAAAAGGCAATTCAAGAACATCAGATTATCTTAGTTTGTGGAGAAACAGGTTCAGGAAAAACAACACAGTTACCTAAAATACTACTGGAGCTAGGTTATGGAGAAACTGGATTAATTGGTCATACCCAACCTAGAAGGATAGCGGCTAAATCTTTGGCCTCTCGAATTGGGCAAGAGTTAGGTCAGTTTTCTGGTAATGAACACAATTTGGTTGGTTATAAAATGCGATTTCATGATCGCACTAGTCCAAATACAGCAATTAAATTAATGACAGATGGTATTTTGTTGCAAGAAATTCAAACTGATAAATTATTGCTTCAATATTCAGCATTAATTATTGATGAAGTTCATGAACGGAGCTTAAATATTGATTTTATTTTAGGATATTTAAAGCAATTAGTTCAAAGAAGAAATGATTTAAAAATAATCATTACTTCAGCAACATTAGAAGATGATAAATTAGCTAATTTTTTTTCTGGTGCGCCTGTTGTTAGTGTTAGTGGTAAAACATATCCTGTTGATATTATTTATCAACCATTATATGACCTTGAAGAAGATGTTAGTTTGAATCAGGCAATTTATCAAGCTATTCAAGCAGCTTTAGATGTAGAGCAAGGTAATGGTTTAATTTTTTTACCTGGAGAACGTGAAATTAAGCAATGTCTTAATTATTTAAAAAGAACTGAATTAAAACGTTACGAACTTTTACCGCTATTTTCTAGACAAAATAATGATGAACAAAGTCTTATTTTTAATAATAGTGGCAGAATAAAAATTATTTTAGCGACTAATGTTGCTGAAACTTCATTAACAATACCTGGTATTAAATTTGTAATTGATAGCGGTCTTGCTCGTGTAAAAAGATATAGTTTGCGTAACCGAGTTGAACAGCTTCAAGTTGAAACGATTAGTCAAGCTTCAAGTAGGCAACGAGCAGGTCGAGCTGGACGAATTGGACATGGGTTGTGTGTAAGATTATTTAGTGAGCAAGAGTTTAATTTACGTCGTAAATTTACAGAGCCAGAACTTCTGCGTAGTAATTTAGCTAATGTAGTGCTTCGTTTATTAAGTTTAAATTTGGGTGATCCAGCTAATTTTCCATTTTTAGATAAACCTGAGCCTAAAGCATTTAATGATGGATTTAGGACTCTATATCAGGTTGGTGCTATTGATATTAATAATCGAGTAACAAGTTTAGGTCATAAATTATCTAATATTCCAATTGATGTGCAATTAGCCCGAATTTTATTAGCGGCAACTGAAAAATTTAGTTGTTTACGAGAAGCTTTAATTGTTGTTTCTTTTTTAGCAATCCAAGACCCACGTGATTTTCCAATGGAACAGCAACAGTTAGCTAGAGAAAGACATAGTATTTGGAGTGATAAGCAGTCTGAATTTATGCAGATACTAAATTTATGGAAATGGTATCATGAGCAATTAATGCATAAAAAATCAAATAAAAAATTGTTAGAAATGTGTCATAAACAATTTGTATCTTTAACTAGATTAAGAGAGTGGCACGAGCTACATCGCCAACTAAAAGAAACAATGTTTGGTTTGGGAGCTAAAGAAAATAATACTGATTGTAGTTATCAGCAACTACATAGCGCAATTTTGTGCGGGTTTGTTGTAAATATTGGACAAAAAGATTTAGTTGAAAATTATTATCTCAGCACTAATGGACGTAAATTTTATCTACATCCATCATTAAATTTAAGTCAGAGTAAATGGATCGTAACAGCTAACTTAGTGGAAACTACTCGTTTATACGCAAGAAACTGTGCATATATTGAGCCATTATGGTTAAATGGGATTGCTAATCATTTGTATAAATTTACTTATAGCGTGGCATACTGGGATGCTAAGAGAGGGGAAGTTGTTGCAACTAAGTCTGCATTACTATTTGGTCTATTAATCCATCAACAGAAGGTATCATTTGGTCGAATTGATGTATCAAAGTCACAAGAAATTATGATTCGTGAAGGAATGGTTGCAGAAAATTTAGGTAAAAGCTATTCTTTTATTGAACATAACCATAAAGTAATTAAGGAATTAGAGAAGTTAGAGGATAAATTAAGAACATCCTTAGCATTAATTGATGATGAATTATTTAACTTTTATCAAGCAAATTTAAGTCCTGATATAGTAGATCGACCAAGCTTAGAACAGTTTTTGCAATTAAATCCCAATAAGCTAAGCATAAATCAAGATGAATTTATTAAACGGTTGAGTGTTTCTCAGCAACATTTGGAACTTTATCCTGATAAATTATATTTAAGTGGTCAAGAGATCAATTTAAAATATATTTTTGATCATGATAGTAATGAGGATGGATTAGTTGCTTTAATTGATTTGAATAAATTAAGTATTATTCAATCAGAACCGTTTGTTTGGTTAGTACCTGGTATGATTCGTGATAAATTAGCCTATTTGATTAAATCATTACCTAAAAATCAACGTTTACAGCTAAATCCTCAGCAAGGTTTTATTACCGACTTCTTATCTTTTGCGGATACTTCAATAAATTTATTTCAGCAATTTATCACGTATGCTAAAACAACAAAAAATTTGGAACTTAAATATATTGATTTAATTAATATTAAATTTCCAGTACAATTGAATTGTCATTTTAGAATTGTTGATAAAAAGCGAGTTATTGCAACTGGCGATAATTTAGAGCAGATTAAGTTAGAATTAGCACCTACACTAAGTAAAATTATTGTTAAGCATTCAAGTAGTCAGCAGGTTCGTAACGTGATTAAATTTATTCCTGAAATGACTAACTTACTGCAAAATATTACATTAAGTGCAAATGGTAGTAAAATAAATGGCTATATGAGTTTAATTATTGAGCCTGATGCATCTATAACTCTTGGAGTAGTGGCTGATTTAGCTAAGGCTAAATTAAGTACAAAGCGTGGGATGATTCAGCTGGTAAAATATCAGTTAAAAGATCAAGCTAAATATTTAAATCAGAAGAAGATTGCTAATTTTACTTTAATTGCTCTTGCTTTAATTGATGTTTATAATCAAGATGAGTTAAGTTCTGTAATTAGTAATTATATCTTAGTACACGCTATCAGTCTTTCACTTTCGACCTCATTACCAAAAAATGCTGATAATTTTAAGCTTATTATTGATCAATCGAAGCATGCTGTTACTGAGTGTAGTCTGGAATTAGGTAAAACACTAGAACAGATTGCAAAATATTATCAAGAGTTAAAAAGAAGTATAAATAACCATGAGTTATACGATGATATAATTTTACAGCTCGATGATTTAATTTATCCTAAATTTTTAAGTTTTACTAAATGGAATTTTCTATTGAATTATCCAAGATATTTATTAGCAATGATTAGTCGAGTAAGTAAGTTTACTAAATCGCCACAAAAAGATCAAAAACTTGCAGAGGAGATTAACCTTGTTTACGATAAGTGGTATAATTATGTCGAAGAATTAGAACAAAAACACAAAGTAATTAGTTCAGAGCTATATGATTTCAAATATAAAATTGAAGAATTAAGAATTTCGTTATTTGCACAGGAAATTCGCACTTTGTATCCAGTTTCAACTAAGCGTTTACTGACTGAATTACAACAGTTATATCTTAATAATTTATCATAAGGAAGTATTTATGCGTTTATTAATTTCTAAACACAATTTAGGCAAATGGGCTGCTCACTATGTGGCTAAAAAAATTAATGCTTTTAATCCAACTGCGGATAAACCTTTTGTTTTAGGTTTGCCAACAGGTTCGACACCGTTAGATATGTATCGTGAATTAATCGAATTAAATAAGGCTGGAAAAGTAAGTTTTGAACATGTTGTAACTTTTAATATGGATGAATATTGTGGTTTAGCTGAAACGCATCCTGAATCATATCATTATTATATGCACCATTATTTCTTTGACCATATTAATATTAAATCAGAAAATATTAATATTTTAAATGGTAATGCTACTGATTTAGATGCTGAATGCGAAGCTTATGAGGCTAAAATATCTGCTGTTGGTGGAATTCATTTGCAGTTAGGCGGTGTTGGTGAAGATGGACACTTAGCTTTTAATGAACCAGGTTCATCTCTTGCTTCAAAAACTCGTAGTAAAGATTTGAATATGTCAACTGTAATTGCTAATTCAAGATTTTTTGATGGTGACATTAATAAAACTCCTCGTTTAGCTCTAACTATTGGAATTGATACAGTTATGCAAGCTAAAGAGGTTTTAATTATGGTTAAAGGTTTAGCGAAAGCTCCTGCTGTATATCAAGCTATTGAAGGCTCTGTATCAAGTATGTGTCCAATTACTGCATTACAATATCATCGCAAAGCATTAATTCTATGTGATGAATTAGCTTCTTATGATTTACGTGTTAAAACAGTTAAGTATTTTGAAGTTATGCAAGATGAATATACCGCTCATGATGCAGCAATGAATGCTTAATTAAATAGTTATATACCCTAATATTATATTAGGGTATTGTTTCATGTTTATAGTAATCACCTATTAATGTAAATTGTTATTAGTTTTAATTAGAACTAAATTTTGGAGTGAAAATATGACTCAAAAAATGCGTGCAGTAACCGCTAAATATATTTTTGATGGTGTTAATTTATTAAGCGATAGAGTTGTTCTTATTGCTGACAACACAGTAGTTGATATTATTGATAGAGAAAAAGTATATGATGCAACTCAAATTGAAGATTTTGGCAATTGTGTAATCAGTCCAGGATTAATTGATCTACAGTTAAATGGAAGTGGTGGTGCATTATTAAATGATTCAATTAGTTTCGAGACCTTAGAAACAATGCATCAAACTAATTTACGATTTGGAACAACGTCTTATTTGCCTACGCTAATTACTTGTGATTTTAATGATGTTCGTAAAGCATTAGAGTTGACTAAAGAATGGTTTAAACAATACGGTAATTCAAGAGGTGTTATTGGTTTACATATTGAAGGACCATTTTTATCTCTTGAAAAAAAAGGTATTCATCCATTAGAATTTATTACTAAGCCAACTAATGATAAATTAGCTGAAATTGCTAGTTATACTAAATATTTTCCTATCAAATTAACGATGGCTCCAGAAAATTCAACTGCAGAACAAATTGATTTTCTAGTTAAAAATGGTGTTATTGTTTCAGTTGGTCATACTAATGCTACTTATGAACAAGCTCAAATTGCATTTGACAATGGTGCTGCAACTGTTACACATATGTTTAATGCAATGAGTGGTATGACTGGGCGCAATCCTGGCGTAATAGGTGCGGTGCTGGCTAATTCGGTGTATTTTGGTATGATCGTTGATTTATTACATGTGGATAAAGCTAATGTTAAGCTAATGGCTACATTAAAACCAACTACAATGTATTTGGTAACTGATGCGGTTACTCCAACAGGTACTAGTATGACTGAATTTGACTTTGCAGGTAAACACTTATATGTACGTGATGGACGTTGTGTTGATGATAATGGTACATTAGGCGGTGCTTATTTAACGATGAATGAAGCTGTGCGTAATTGTGTTAGAGAGTGTGATATTAGTTTAGAGCAAACTTTAATGATGTCTACTTTGACTCCAGCAAAATTAATGGGATTAGAGCAACAAATAGGTAAAATAGCAAAAGGTGCTAGAGCAGATTTAATAGCATTAAATCTTGATGATTATAACTGTAAAATAATTTAACTATAAAAAAGGATGATAATTTGTCATCCTTTTTTATTAGTAGACTTGAAATTATCCAAATTATCCGCATATGTAAGCTAATCAAATATACTTTATTAAGGTAATGCAATGAATTTAACACCTCGCCAAATTGTGGCAGAATTAGATAAACATATTATTGGTCAAAATGATGCAAAAAAAGCAGTAGCGATTGCTCTGCGTAACCGAGTTCGTCGTCAAATGGTTGCAGAACCTTTACGTAGTGAAATAACTCCAAAAAATATTTTAATGATTGGTCCAACAGGTGTTGGAAAAACAGAGATTGCTCGTCGCTTGGCTCGTTTAGCTGGTGCACCTTTTATAAAAGTTGAAGCTACTAAATTTACTGAGGTTGGATATGTTGGTAAAGATGTAGATTCAATTATTCGTGATTTAGTGGAAGTTGCAGTTAAGGAAGCCAGAGAAACTGAGCGTGAAAAAAACAGAGATAAAGCTAAGTTAGCTGCAGAAAATCGTATTCTTGATGTTTTGTTGCCACCAGCTAGAGATACTTTTGGTGATAATCAATCAACACAAGAGCCTGCTCCAGAAAATACCACACGTGAACGTTTTCGTGAGATGTTTCGTAATGGTAAATTAAACGATAAAGAAATTGAAGTTGAATTAACACAATCTAAAGCACCAACGGTGTTGATGGGACCACCAGGGATGGAAGAGCTTACTAATCAATTACAGGGGATGTTTGAGGGTGCAGGCGAGGGGAAAAAGCGCAAACGTAAGTTAAAAGTTTCTGATGCTTATAAATTAATTTTAGATGAAGAGGCTGGTAAATTAGTTAATGAAGATGACTTGCGTCACTCAGCGCTTCAGTCTGTAGAACAAAATGGTATTGTGTTCATTGATGAAATTGATAAAGTAGCTATTCGTAGTGGGCAAAGTAGTGCTGACGTTTCTCGTTCTGGAGTTCAGCGAGATTTGTTACCTTTGGTTGAGGGAACTACTGTTTCAACTAAATATGGTATGGTTAAAACAGAGCATATTTTATTTGTTGCTTCTGGAGCCTTTCATGTAGCTAAACCATCAGATTTATTACCTGAATTACAAGGAAGGTTTCCTATTAGAGTTGAGTTGAAATCATTAACTATTGATGATTTTAAACGTATTTTGACAGAAACCGATGCGAGTTTAACGGAACAATACCAAGCTCTTTTAGCTACTGAAGGTGTTAATTTAGTATTTACTGATGATGGAATAGATAAGTTAGCAGAAATAGCATTTAATGTCAATGAAAAAACAGAAAATATTGGAGCAAGAAGATTATACACTGTAATTGAACGACTACTTGAGGAACCTTTATTTGACCATGGTGATCAAGTTGATATTGTTGTTAATGATGCTTATGTTGTTGGAGTGCTTGGTGAAACTGCGGCGTCTGAAGATTTATCTCATTACGTGTTATAAAAAAAATTGCGGTAAAATATATTATGTTGTATAATGCCGCAGTATATATATTTTGATTTAAAATTAAGGATTATTATGAAAAAGTTAGTTCAAGCTTTATTGTTATCAAGTGCGTTGATTGGTGTTGCAAGTGCAGATACCGTTTTTGTTGATGGTAAACCAGTTCCTCAATCTGTAATAGATCAAGCTATGGCTCAATTGAAAAAAAATCCAATGGCTGCTCAACAAATGACAAATCCACAATTTAAGCAAGAAATGTTACAGTCAATTGGTATGCAACAGGCTATTCTCGCTGAGGGAAATGCACAAAGTTTAGATAAAAGTCCTGCATATCAAGCTAAGTTAAATGAAATTAAACCAATGCTTTATGCTCAAATTTTGCAGGAAAAAGCGACAGCTCAACCAATTACAGACGCTCAGGTTAAAGCTAAGTACGACGAGTTGAAAAAAGCTGCTGCAAATCAGCAACAATATGATGTATCTCATATTCTAGTTAAAGACCAGAAAACAGCAAATGATATTGAAGCTCAATTGAAAAAAGGTGCTAAATTTGCTGATTTAGCTAAAAAATACTCAATTGATCCAGGTTCTAAGGCTAACGGTGGTGAGTTAGGTTGGTCTGACGGTTCAAATTATGTTCCTGAATTTACTTCAGCAATTAAAACATTGAAAAAAGGTCAGTATACAACAACACCGGTTAAGTCTCAATTTGGTTTCCATATTATCAAGCTTAATGATGTTAAAACTGGCGGTGCTGATTTCCCAGCATTTGATAAAGTTAAAGATCAAATCAAACAGCAAATCCAAATGGATCGCACTAAGGCTTTCTTCGATGGAATTAAGTCAAAACATAATGTCCAAGTAAAATAAGATTACGTAGATTATGTTAAAATGGAGGTATGTATAATATCTCCATTTTTTATTAGGTTGTTATGAAATTTAGTCGTGGGTTTACTATTTGGGAATTAATTGTTGTTATGTCGATTGTTGCGATATTGACCAGTTTATTAGTTCCTAGCTATTCTGTTCATACTCAACAGCGTAGAAGTGAAGCAATTGCAACACAATTTCAAGATTTAATCCAATATTCAAGAGGTGAGGCATTGCGTCGTGGTGTAACAATTTTAATTTGTGGTGCTAATTATCGTATTAATAATTCACTACACGGTTGTCAAGGTAGTAGTAATTCATTGGATTGGAGTGAAGGAGTTTTAGCTTTTGCGGATGAAAGTGGTGCTCGTAATTATAATAGTGGTGAGCGAGTAAAAGCTATGCATTTTGATACAGATGTGGTTAGTCCGGCTAATGTAGTGTCGCCAGTAGAACTTTTGGAGATTAAACCAGATTCTACTTTAGTTAGTAGCGATGGAGCAGAGTCTTGGACATTTGTTTTAACGCAAATAATTAATGGGGTTAACGTAGTCTCTAAAATTAAAGTGAATCGTTATGGTTATAGTTTGTTTTGTCGAGTTAGCGAGGATAATGGATGTTGAAACAAAACAATAAGTCTCAAAAAGGATTTTCATTAATTGAAGTAATGACTGCGGCGGCGGTGATTTCTGGTCTTGGTGTGGCGATTTATGAATTGCAAATGTCTGCACTCGCAACAAGTCAAGGTTCAGTTACTAAACAATTAGTGCTACAATATTCATCTGATTTAATTGATAATATGTTTGCACAAAATACTCCAAGTTCAACTTCTACGTTATCATTAATTCCAGGTGGAATTTTATCATATTATGTTGAAACAGCTTATAGTGTAGCGGTATCACCTAATAAAAACTGTAGTTTAGATATTTGTTCTGATTCTGATTGGGCAAAGTATAATATATATTTATGGAAAAATAATTTGCAAACCAAAACAAATATTCCAGCAACTAATGTTCATGCAATTATTTGTCAAGATTCAAAATTATCAATTCCAAGTGCTACATCACCAAATTGTGATGGTAGTGGCAATCTAGTATTAAAAGTGTTTTGGACGGCCCATCTAGATACGGCTGAGTCATTACAATTAGGAACGTCAAATTACATTATGTTACGGATTCCACAGCGATGAGAAAACAA
>DYTA01000120.1 GCA_020726205.1 Nitrosospira multiformis | reverse complement strand
TTTTGTTTATTAATTGAGCTTGGGTCATTCAGTGCTGTTGCACGTTATCTATCAATTAATCAATCAACAGTAAGTAGGAGAATAGCGAGTTTAGAAGAGTGTTTAGATTTATTATTATTAAAACGCAACACACGTAGTTTTATGATTACTGAAAATGGAGAAAAGTACTACCAGTTTTTTAAACAACAGGATAACTTATTTTCAACTGGAATTGATAACTTTAGAAATTACAAGCAAACCGACAAAATCACACTCAGAATAGCAATACCACTGGGAATTTGTAATAAAATTATTTCTCCAATGTTAGCTCAATTTCTACAAGAAAATCCTCAACTAACATTACATATTTTTTATCAAAATCAAGAATTAGATTTAATTCAAGAGAATTATGATTTAGCAATTACTCGTCATATTCCAAAACAACAAACGGTTAAAATTAAAAAACTATATCAAAGCTATCTAAATCTGTATTGTTCACCACAGTATTTACAACATTATGGTCAACCAAACACATTAGAAGAATTAGCCAAACACCTTGTTGTTGGTGGAATACAAGATGATCACGATACTGTTTCTTTTAATACAACGGCATATAAAACTGAAGAACAAACAATTCCATTACAATTTAAAGCACGATTACTAATTAATAGTTTAGAACCTGCATTAGAAATAGCCCAAAGTGGGCATGCTATTATTGGCGGAAATGATTTTATTTATACTAATGAGTTAGCGAGAGGAGAATTAGTTAAATTATTACCAGATTATAACTTTTCGCTGATTGAATTATTTTTAGTACGCATAAATGCAAGACAACATATAATGCTAGATAAATTAATTGGATTTTTAGAAAGTTGCTTTCACAACAATGTGGTTAACTAACTACTTTTCAAAGATAACAAATGCGCTACTTAAACTTTGCTCATCACTTAAACTTAGATGATGTGCAATGATTTTATTAGCCATTAGCCACTCTTGGACAGTTGAACTCACTGCAAAATATGGACGCCCTAACTCATCATTCAAAATACTAATATTACACAATTGAATGGCTCCACGTAAGCCAGTACCACATGCTTTGGCAAATGCCTCTTTAGCAGCAAATCTTTTAGCTAAAAATTTAACTTTATCATTACGCAAGTGATAAACTTCCAATTCAGATTTAGTTAATATCTTGCCAGCAAATTTTTCTCCATATTTTGCTAATAATTGATTTATTCGCTCATTTTCGACAATATCATGACCAATAGCATAAATCATAAAAAATATCCAACCATCTTAATTAATACAAATGCAACGATAATGATGGTTGCCAAATCTATCAATAACCAAACTTTCGGATGATTGAGTCGATCAGCAAACATCATTGACAACTTTGTTAGCCCAAACAACCAAATAGCATCTCCCAATAAAGCTCCTAAAATAAAAGCTAAATGTTTATTACCATCATAAAACGTGGAAGCACCACCAATAATGACTATCGTATCAATAAAAACTAAAGGATTTAATAATGTAAAACCCAAAGCCCGAATAACCGCTACTTTTTTACTCAAAATACGTTGTTCAAATTTAATTTGTTTAACTTTGGTTAAATTATTTAACTTTGACCATAGGAAATAACACATAAAAAGAATACCAATAATATTTACCGTATTAAGAAATATTTTTGAAGTTGCAAATTGTAAACCTATACAGCCAACTAAGATCAAAAAAGAATCACCAATAAAACAAGTAGTAGCAACTAAATATGCATGATTTTTACGAATTGCATGAGTCATTGTATTTAAGTTTTGCGGACCAATTCCAGCAATAATACCAATTACTAATAATCCACTACCTAGAATGATTCCTATATAGTCTAGCATACCTTTATTACCTTTATAGTTTTACACGTTATTCTAATAATCTTTCAAATAGTTTTTATATTATAAAAACTATTCTTCTTCAAAAAATAAATCATCATCTAAATTAATCTTATGCCCATTTAATACAGTATGAATTCTGGAAACAATCATTTCTAATGCAGCCTTATTTGAGCCATGAGGAATAATAATATGTGCGACTTGTTTCGTTGGTTCAACAAATTTTTTATACATTGGACGAACAAATTTACTATATTGTTCGATAACACTATCTAGAGTCCGATTACGTTCGCTAATATCACGTTTTAAACGACGCATTAAACGAATATCACCAGCAGTATCAACAAAAATTCTCAAAGCCATTTGTTTACACATCTCATCACTATATAGACCAAATATTCCCTCAACTACAATAATCTTAGCTGGAACAACTAGTTTGGTTTCTTTACTTCTGGTATGTGTTTTAAAATCATATTGTGGCATCTCAACAGGGACACCATTTTCCAAATCTTGCAATAATTTTGTCATCAAATCCCAATCAAGCGCAGCTGGATGATCAAAGTTGACACGATTACGCTCTTCCATCGATAAGTGTGAACGATCTAAATAAAAGTTATCTTGGATAAATACTGTTACATTTTCTTCACCAACCGCATGAACAATTTGCTCAGTTACCGTTGATTTACCAGAACCAGATCCCCCTGCAACACCAATAATAAAAGGTTTCATCTTACACCTCATCAAAATAAGTAGATACAGACAATTCTTCTTGATTAATTGCTGCTCTAACTCGGGCAACAATCATTTCCAATGCTGCCTTATTAGCACCATGAGGAATAATTATATGAGCATTTCGCTTTGATGGCTCAATAAATTGACGATGCATTGGACGTACTGATTCGAGATATTGTTTAATTACTGAATCTGTTGTGCGCCCCCGTTCAACAATATCACGTTGCAAACGACGAATAAATCGAATATCATCAGCCGTATCAACAAAAATACGCAACGACATATATTTACGCATATCTGCATCAAGCAACGCAAATAATCCTTCAATGACAATAATCGGTGCAGGTAATACTGTAATAGTTTCATCTTTACGTGTATCACGAGAATAATCATATGTAGGCATTTCAATTGGTAATCCATTGGCTAACTCATCAATATGTTTAAGCATTAAATCCCAATCAAACGCATCAGGATGATCAAAATTTACTTTCCGTCTTTGATCTGGCGTTAAGTGAGCTAAATCTTTGTAATAATTATCTTGAATAATTATTGCTACTTGCTCAGAACCAATTGCACTTACAATATGCTCGGTTACCGTTGATTTACCAGAACCAGAACCACCAGCTACACCTATTACAAAACTACCGCTCATTTCAACACCTTTAATAAAATAATAACTAACTATATTCTTTAATTTTTAAACATCAAATCACGCAATATTTTCAACTCATCACGA
>DYTA01000119.1 GCA_020726205.1 Nitrosospira multiformis | reverse complement strand
AAACTATAAAAGTTATTTACCATGGTGCCCTAGCTCACAAGTATTAAAAAAAGATGGCAACAAAATTGTGGGACGAGTAGATATTTCCTACTTAAAAGTAAAAGCACATTTTACAACCGAAAATATTAATACGGTGAATGAAAGAATTGATTTAAGTTTAGTTGATGGACCATTTAAAACACTAAAAGGACATTGGATTTTTACACCATTAGGTGAAACAGGTTGCAAAATTGAGTTCAAATTAGATTACGCATTCAGCAATTTTATTATCCAAAAAGTAATTGGCACGGTGTTTGAGATGGTAATTAAAAATATCGTTGATGCCTTTGTAAAAAAGGCTCATGAAATATATCGTCAAGGAGCTTAAAATGTTAGAAATTGAAGTAGCGTTTGCTACAATTGAAGAGCAACGAGTTATTACGCTTGAAGTACCACAAGATACAAGTATAAAAGAAGCAATTATTAAATCCAAAATAAATAATTACTTTCCAAAATATGATTTACTCAGCTTACCAATTGGAGTTTTTGGTAAACGAGTTTTTGAACCAGAACAATACAAACTACAAAATGGTGATCGAGTTGAAATATATCGCCCACTAAACAAAACACCAAATCAAAAAAGACTTGAACGAGCTAAAAACAGCTAGTATAGTCATACATCTTAAACAATTACAATACTTATTAATTATCTGATTTTATCTGGATTATGCTTGAAAATCAATGTATTTTCAGGTATAATACTTTAGTAGTTTTATAGCTTTTTAGAAAAGGGATAAGCGTATGAAATTAGTTACAGTTCAAGATTTAGCACAAATTGTCAAACAACATGGTTTTGATAACTTCATGCGTGATTTAGTTGATTATTTAAAACAAGATTTTGTTCGCTGGAATGATTTTGATAAATCACCTCGCTATGCGGCTCATGTACCAGGTGGTGTTTTAGAATTAATGCCAACTGCAGATCAACAATATTTTTCATATAAATGTGTAAATGGTCATCCTGCAAACCCATTTGAAGGCAAACAAACCGTAGTTGCAACTGGTCAAATGAACGAAATTAAATATGGTTACCCAATTTTACTTTCAGAAATGACAACTTTAACAGGATTTAGAACCGCTGCGACAGCAATTATTGCAACTGATTATTTAGCACGTAAAGATAGTAGCGTGTTAGCAATTATTGGCACTGGAGCACAAAGTGAATTTCAAACTTTAGCACATAAATTAGTTCGTCCGATTAAAACCGTTCGATATTTTGATACTGATCCTGCTGCAATGGATAAATTTGCTAAAAACATGGCTAATAGTGGCTTAGAATTGATTGCATGTAAGGATGCTGAGGAAGCGTGTTTGGGTGCAGATATTATTACGGTATGTACCGCATGTAAATTACACGCAATTGTAGTTAAAAATGACTGGGTAAAAGCAGGTGTACATATTAATGGTCTAGGCGGTGATTGCCCTGGTAAAACAGAGTTAGAAAAATCAATTTTATTCCGTGGAAAAGTAGTTGTTGAGTTTACTGAACAATCGATGATTGAAGGAGAAATTCAACAATTAACTCCAGCTGAAGTAAAACAAGTAATGCACGCTGAACTATGGGAATTAATTAACGGTAGTAAAACTGGACGTGAACTAGATGATGAGGTAACAATTTTTGATTCAGTAGGTTTTGCAGTTGAAGACTTCTCAGCTCTACGCCTAACTCATGATTTAGCTCATAAATATGGTATCGGACAAGATGTTGATATGGTTCCACCAATCGAAGATCCAAAAAACTTAATTTCAGTATTGGGCTAAATTTATGTCACAAAGAATTAAATTAATTGGTAGCGCAATTGGTAACTGTGGACGATTAAATGGCTGTGAATCCTCACCGTATCAAATCAGTAACTCTTTAGCTAATAGTGAGGGAGTTCTAATTGATTCTGATGTTGTAGCATATACAGGTGGTAGCCATGATGTATTGGCACAACGTGAATTTTTTGTAAAAGTAGCCAGACGTGCTGAGCGAGCAATTGAAAAAGGTGTATTTCCAATTTTTATTGGTGGTGATCATTCTTGTGCAATTGGTAGCTGGAGTGGTGTTGCAACTAATCTAGAAAAATATCAAAAAGATATGGCATTAATCTGGATTGATGCTCATATGGATGCACATCGTCCAGATACCTCAGAAACAGGTAATTTACACGGTATGCCAGTTGCTCATTTACTTGGCTATGGACATAAAGAACTAACTTCAATTATGTCTTCAATGCCAAAATTAAAACCTGAAAATGTTGTTTATTTTGGGATTAGATCGTTCGAGCAGGCTGAAGAAGATTTCTTACAAGAATTAGGCGTTAAAATTTATTACCAACATCAATTAACTGATGATAATTTTCAAGAATTATTTTTGATGGAATTTAACCGTTTAGCTCAACAAACTGGCGGAAATGTTGGCATTAGTCTTGATTTAGATGGATTAGATCCAGAAGATATTGTTGCAGTTGGTACACCAGTAGAAAATGGTATTGATAGTACAATCTTTATGGATACAATTGCAAAATTAGACATGAGTAAGTTAATTGGTTTTGAGATTGCAGAATATAATCCATCTTTAGATAAAAATCATCAATCTGTTAAATACATGATGGAATTAATTAAATTGTTAATTTTACGGAAACGCTACGATGACTAAAGTACAAGTAAAAATTCTTGATCAAGAAATGGCAGAATATTTACCACAATACGCAACAACTGGATCTGCTGGATTAGATTTACGAGCATGTATTAAACAAGCTATGACTATAGTACCAGGACAAACAGAGCTTATTCCTACAGGCTTAGCAATCCACATTGCAGATAATTCATTGTGCGGTATGATATTGCCCCGCTCTGGGCTTGGTCATAAGCATGGGATTGTGTTGGGTAATTTGGTTGGTTTAATTGACTCAGATTATCAAGGACAATTATTTATTTCAATCTGGAATCGAGGAAATACTGAATTTGTCTTAAACCCAATGGAACGTATCGCTCAACTAGTTATTGTACCTGTGGTGCAAGTTGGCTTTGAAGTTGTCGATGAATTTCATGAAAGCGATCGGGGTACTGGCGGATTTGGTAGTACTGGAAAGCATTAATCTAAAGTGTCTAAGAAATTAGGCACTTTTATTTTTATCTAGTGTAGAATAAACAAATGAAAATTAATAAATTAAAATGTTTTGGTATAGATTCAAACTCAGGTAATTTAGCGTATGTTATACAAAATGACAACTTAAACCATGAACAACGCCAAGAATATGCCAAACAAATCTACAATAGTAGAAATTAAATCAAGTTGTTAAACAACAAG
>DYTA01000118.1 GCA_020726205.1 Nitrosospira multiformis | reverse complement strand
ACCCGGTTGCTCTTGGTTACAAAGCAAACGTTGTAAACTTGGTTGATTTAGAATTACAAACAATATATTTGTACTTAAGTAAATTGGGAGTAGAAAAATAGTTGTTTTACAAATTAATAATGGAGGTAGTTATGAAAATGCGTTTTTTTGCAATCATTTTTATTACATCATTTCTCGTGTCATGTGAAAATTCTACAGATGTTCCCAAAGATGTATTGTCAGTACAAAAGGATACTTTTGAAAATATGTATGTTGAACTTTCGGTTAATTCAAACATAGTAATTCTTGATAGTATAACAACTATAACAACAAGTTGTATACCTAAGTTTAGTGGAAGTGGTTTAATATCATTACATGGACATGGAATGATGGATAGCTCAATATTTATAATAACCCGGCCAATACTTGATACATTAGTCAGTGATGCTAGCAAAAGTAAAATATTAGAATTTCCAGTTACTTTTATTGAAAATGAAAAGCTAATAATCAATTGGGAGATTATATTTAAAACTCCGACCTCTTATGCGTTTAGTTCAACTGCAATTTTTGATTCAATCGCTATTTCTGACAGTTCAGAATTATATAATTATGAACCTGTTGACGATCAACGTAATTATCGTTACTGGTATGCTAATAGTCATCCACCATTATTTTTAACATATCCTTAACTAGTAATAATTATTTAATTAAACAAGGGACTATACTATGAAATTTTCACCTAAATATTTAATTTATTTTGTGCTAATGTTAACTCAAGTAATTGTTGCAAACAGTGACATAAAATCACCATTTCATTTTAAAAGCTTTAAAGCGACTATTGTTGATAATGCAACTAAAAAAGCAAAAATTTCTTTTAAAGCCAATGCAATTATTGGTGGCAATATATCAATAAAAGTAAGTGCTTCAAAAAATTTAGTGATAATTCAAAAGACAGCAAAGTTTAATGAAGAGAAGCACATTGGAATGCTAAATAACTCTCAAGATTTTGAATATGATTTTGATTTGATTCTTCCCCAAAATGGTTATTACTATATTGGAATTGAGGTTACAAATAATTCAATTGAGTTTTCAAAAGAATTAAGTAATTATGTAACGAGAATTATTTATCCTTTTTATCTTGAAATGAAGAATGGTGAAATTATTAGAAAGGATTATACAGTTCCAAATACTGAATATACAAAAGCACCAACGAGAATTGAAAAAATCGTAAACAAGGAAAAAGCTATTGCTACCTTTATCTCAGATATTGATACTTCAGCAAATAATAATCAGAATAAATTATTTTCAAAAAATATTTCTACAGTAACAACAACATATCAAATTCAAATTTATATAGCAGGTAGGATCATATACACAAATTATGGTGAAAAAGGGATTCCAGATGTGAGCGTTAGGCTTGATTGGGATGATGATAACAATCAATCCACTGCCTATACTCCATATAATGGAGATAACAAACTACATGTTGAATACGATAAAACAGATATGAATGGAAATTATTATTTTTCTTTTAGTTTTAACTCATCTTACCCAGCTAATTATTATACTGATAAAATTAGAATTTATGTTAATTGTGCAAATTCAGCAACATTTGACGGTGATTTAGGTAATGGGGCTTATTTCACAGAGTATGGAGATTTGAATATTTCAAACATTACAGATAATATATATTTTCCTTCAGCAGATATTGAACAGGTTGATGATAATCGAGCTAGTGCATTAAGATATCATTATAGAGCAAGATTGTTTTCAATAAATGAATTAGGATTTACTCCAAATACTATTAGATATTATATGCGTTTAAATGGAGGTAAATCTTTTTTTTGCGACCAGGTGACTGTGGTGGTATGAATATGTCAGTAGCACGAATAGTATATGACCAAGTTCCAGAAGATTATGGAACAGCTTATCATGAGTATGGGCATTTTATAGAATGGAATAAAGTAGGTTTTATTGCTAGTCATACTTGGACTGATTTACATTGGTTCCAACGTGAAACAGAACAAGTCTTAGCGTGGAATGAAGGTTGGGCAGAGTTTTACTGTGCAGCAACATATAATTATTGGTATAAGGTAGAAATGCCTTCCTCTCAGCTTAGTAATGATGATTTAAACGTGTATATTTGGATGGATTATTCACCCTCAGTATTAAGTCCTTCAACTGACCATCATAAAGTAGAAGGTGCTGTAGCATGTTTTTTCTATAGTTTATGGGATGGTGTAAATTTGCGTTCACCTAATTATACAGGTGATAATGATGATATTTCTTATTCAGGCTCCTTTATTTTAAATTCATTACATCAGCGCTACAATACATTGGGACAATTGCTTGGAAGTACTCATATTGAAGCATATAAAAATGCCTTATTAAATTCTTTAGATATTCAGAATGACGCGTCAGTAAATGCACTTTATAATTGGTTGATTTTACAAAGTGGAACAGCAAAATCTGCAACCCCAACAAATGTATCAATTATTGGGAATAATATTTCAAGAACATTGACTTGGAACGATAACACATGTTCTGATATTTATACATGGCCAACTGCAGATGCAAATTTAGTTGAAAATAATGAGCAAGGATTTCGTATTTACATGAAAGCAACTTCTTCAAGTTGGGATGGAACATTAAACGGATATTCACTTATAGCTACATGTGGTCAAAATGTTACAAGTTGGATTGATAATGCATTATTGAATGGTAGTTTTAGCTATGTTGTAGTTGCTTTTAATAGTGCTGGCAATTCTTTGCCAAGTGCAGAACATAGTGTTTATTATGTTACACCCTCTACACCGACAATATCAATTAGTGGCGGATTTGGTGATAATCCCACACTTACTTTTTCTGGTGGTGGTCCTAATGTTAGTTATTACAAACTCAAAAAAGAATATAACTTTGGTGCTGAGTGGGGTACTCATTATGTAAATCCAGCCTCAAATCCTTATACTGACTACAATGTATTGATTACTAAATTTGGAGGTGATGTAACAGGAAGATATTCTGTTCAGGCATTTGACCATTTGGGTAATGAATCTAATTACTCAAATACAGTATCAACTATTGGTCAAAGTTTATGGAAAAATAGTAATGTTCAAAGTAAAAATGAAATTATAATTGATTATGTACTTTTTTCAAACTACCCAAACCCATTCAATCCAAGTACCCAGATAAGTTACCAAATTCCAAAAGATGGTTTTGTTAATTTAATTGTCTATAATACATTAGGGCAAAAAGTAGCCGAGTTGGTAAACCAAGAGCAAAGTATCGGAAAATACTCCGTTAAATTTGATGCAAGTAATTTACCAAGCGGTGTTTATATTTATAAATTGCATGCTGGTGAATTTAGTGATGTAAAAAAGATGCTATTAACAAAATAATTGGAGAACTTAATGCCGTCAAATGAAAAAATAGTAAATGATGATTTTCAAA
>DYTA01000117.1 GCA_020726205.1 Nitrosospira multiformis | reverse complement strand
CACATAATGCACAATACCAAGGTAGAAAATACATACCCATATTAGCAATAATTAGTGTAAAAATAATTAATTTACGATTAGTAATAAATATACTATATTTTCCTTTATTTTTTATTAGTTATAAATTATAGTCTGAAAACACATAATTCACAATAGATAAAATTTCTACCTGAGTAAATTAGTCAACTTTTTCTCTAAAATAGCTACTTGCTAACAATTATTCATATCATTAGATGATAAAATAATATACTTAACCAAATTATTAATAAGGTGTTAAAGAATAATGAAATCACAATTAAAGTTAATTCTATGGGATTTAGATGGAACACTAATTGACAGTGAATCTATTCATGAAAAGGCTTCATTAGATGCACTTAAAGAAATTGGATTTACTAGTGAAGTACCTATTCCGGCTGGACTAGAAGGATCTGCGGTATTTGAATTATTAACAAACCTTGAAATTAAAAAACATAATGAGCTATTTAAAAAATGGCAGTCACGCTCGATTGAACTTGCATTAGCAAATATAACAGATAAATATGCTATTCACCAATCTGTTGAACTAGTTAAATATTTTGCCAAACGAGGACTAGCACAATCTGTTGTATCAAACTCCCCGCTTAAAATGCTAGAGCATAGTATCCGACAAATTAATCTTGCACCATTTTTTAGTAATTTTTTTAGTCGAGATAGCGTTGAATTTGGCAAACCCAATCCACAGCTATATCTTAATGCATTAAAACATCATCAATTGCCACCTGAAAACTGTTTATGTTTTGAAGATAGTGGTACTGGCATAAAAGCAACTCAATCGGCAAATCTAAATTGTATCGGCATAGGTCTAGCAAGTAAAACATACAACCCAAATTTAGTTTGTGATTTAAAAAACAATAATTGGCTTGATGATGTTTTAAGATTTATTAATTTAAATTATTCAGAATAGAAAGCATAAAATTGAAACAATTTATAGAGCAAATTAAAAAACTTTTACCTGCCAATCAAATTATTGAAGATGAAATGTTACGCTATGCTTATTCAACTGATGCAAGTATGTACCGCATGGTTCCACAATTGATAATTTTGGTAACTCAAGAATATGATGTAATTAAAATTATAGAACTTGCATCACTACATGATGCAAAACTAACTTTTCGAGCAGCAGGAACTAGCCTTTCTGGACAGGCAGTTACGGATCAAATTTTGGTTATTCTTGATAATAATAGTTGGCAAAATTTTCAAATTAGCGAAAATGGCAATCAAATTACCTTAGAACCAGGAATAATTGGTGCACAAGCAAATCGCTATCTAAAAAAATTCAAGCGTAAAATTGGACCAGATCCTGCTTCAATTAGTACAGCTAAAATTGGTGGCATTATTGCTAATAACTCAAGCGGAATGTGTTGTGGTACTGCACAAAATAGCTACGCTACAATTGCATCAATTCGTGCGGTACTTGCAGATGGAAGTATATTTGATAGCTCTAATTCAGCACAAAACATAATATTTGCGCAGACTAATCAAGAATTAATTGCCAACATACGGCATCTTCGCCATCAAATTAATGCGGATTTAGAGCTAAGTAATTTCATTCGTAAGAAATTTGCAATCAAAAATACTAGTGGCTATAGCTTAAATTCTTTTTTAGATTATGACGACACCATTAAGATAGTTGAGCACCTTTTAATTGGATCTGAAGGAACATTAGGATTTGTTTCTCAAGTAACCTTTAATACTGTTGCTGATGAACCATATAAAGCATTAAATTTAGTCTTTGGTTCACTTAAAACTTTATGTGATCTAACTATTAAAATATCTCAATATCAAGTAGCTGCGGTGGAATTACTTGATGCTTGCTCATTGCGTTCGGTAGCACATATTAAAGAATTACAACCATACCTACCAATATCAATTACTGATGATACTGCTGCGATTATGATTGAAATTAGTTCAACTGAGCAGGTTGAATTACAAAATAAAGTCGATAAATTACAAGAAATAATTAGCCATACAGAAATCATCAGCGAAAGTAACTTTACGCAAGATTTAGATTTGATTGATACTTTATGGAAAGCTCGCAAAGGTGTGTTGCCAACAGTTGCAGGACAACGACCACTTGGTTCTAGCGTGCTGATTGAAGATGTAGCAGTAATGATTCATGATTTACCAACTTTAATTGATGATTTACAAAAAATGTTTAAACGCTATAATTATACCAATGCAGCAATTTTTGGTCATGTTTTGGCTGGTAATATACATTTTGTTTTAACGCCTAATTTTACAGTTGAGCAAGAATTGAGTGATTATGATAAATTTATGCAAGAGTTTACTGATTTAGTGGCAATTAAGTATCAAGGATCACTTAAAGCTGAACATGGTAGTGGACGCAATATTGCACCATTTGCACTAGTTGAATGGGGTCAACAGTGCTGGGATATTATGTGGCGAATTAAAGAATTATTTGATCCACAAAACATTTTTAATCCCGATGTAAAATTAACTCGAGATAACACCTTACATATGCACAATCTCAAGCAGTTGCCTGCGGTAGATCCGCAAATTGATGCCTGTATGGAATGTGGGTTTTGTGAACCTGTTTGTCCGTCACGCAAAATAAGTTTAACTCCAAGGCAACGCAATACAATCGCACGACATTTACCTACTTTAACACCTCAACAACAAAAAATTTGGCAAAAAAAATTCCAATATTATGGAATAGAAACATGTGCAACCACTGGAATGTGTCAAACTGTTTGTCCAGTTCAAATTAATACAGGTGAATATATTCTAAGCTGTCGCTCACCAAAATCTCAAAAAATAAATCATGCACGACAAATTAGAATAGCTCGGAGAAAAATATCTAAAGCTAACTTACTTGCTCACTTTATTGGACGACGCACACTGCAAAATATTACGCAAAAACTTCATACTCACTTTAAATCTATCCCAGTTTATCTTGAGACAATGCCTGATGTTAATCCAGCATTACCTATTCCAAATAAAAATGCCCCAGTAATTTTAGTTCCAAGTTGTCCAAATCGAATCTTTGCTTCAGACCATGGTTATGGTCGCTACCCTAGCAGAGTACTACTTGAGCGCATGGGTTATAGTATAAGCTTTCCTAACGATTTTGAAAATGTTTGTTGTGGACAAATGTACCATTCTCAAGCAAATCAAAAACAACAAGCAATAATTCAAAATAAGCTACAAACTATAACAACACAGGCTCAAATTACTTTAATTGACAATAGCTCATGTGCAAATTTTGCTAAACAATCAGGTATCAACGTCATGGATATAAATCAATTTATTGTTGATAGATTAATTAGGAGTAATATAATTAGGCGTTACAATAAACTTGCGGTACATATTGACTGTAGTAGTGCTAAAAATACTTTTAATGATAATTTCATGACTATTTTACGTTTATGTGCCTATGAAATTATTATTCCAGAAGATATTAAATGTTGTGG
>DYTA01000011.1 GCA_020726205.1 Nitrosospira multiformis | reverse complement strand
TAAATTTATATCGAAAAAATAAATTAATAAATACAAGTAAACAGACATAAATGCGGTATAATTTATTTTTATTTAAGATAATTATCAAAAGCCATGGACAACAAAAACTATATAACAGTATCTGGATACGCTGTATTGCGTGAAGAATTACACAACCTTGTTACCAAAGAACGCCCACACTATGTACATCTAGTTAATTGGGCCGCAAGTAACGGCGATCGCTCAGAAAATGCAGATTATCAATACGGCAAAAAAAAGCTGCGGGAAATAGATAAACGTATTCATCAACTAACTAAAAAAATTGAGCATGCTGAAGTTGTTGATCCTCGGGTACATAACGGAAAAGAAACAGTATTTTTTGGTGCTAAAGTTACCGTGATTAGAAATAACTATCATGAACAAATAGTAACTATCGTTGGGCAAGATGAAATTGACCCACAAAACAATAAAATTAGTTGGACATCACCGCTTGCAAAAATGTTATTGCGTAAAAACCTTGGGGATGTCTTTAGCTTTACTTCACCACAAGGTTGTGAGGAAGTAGAAATAGTGGAAATTGAGTATGCAGAATAAAAATATTACAATTATTGGCGGTCATGGGCAAATGGGCAAATTATTCCATCAGCTGTGGCAAGAACAAGGTCATATAGTCTATCCGATTGGACGACTAGAGTTTGATAATTGTGACGATAAATTAGCGATTAGTGATCTGGTAGTTATTTGCGTTCCAATAAAAGATACTTGCAACATTATCAAAAAAATTGCGCCACGACTTAAAAAAAATACCGTACTAGCTGATTTTACCAGCCTAAAATCTGATCCATTGATGACAATGCTTGCTCAACACTCAGGAGCTGTATTAGGATTACATCCAATGTTTGGACCAACGATACATTCACCACACAATCAAATTATCGTACATTGTGAAGGACGTAATCCAAGTTCATGCCAATGGGTTATTGATTCATTATCGAAGATTGGATTTACGTTAAAAGCAATGAATGCAAGTAAACACGATCAAGCAATGAATTTTATCCAAGGAATTGAACATTTCATTACTTTTAGTTTAGGAACTTTTTTACATCAAAAAAATGAACATCCAAAAGAGTTGCTAGAAATTGCAAGCCCAATTTATTTAGCTAAGCTACTACTCATGGGACGAATTTTCGATCAAGATCCAGCTTTATATGCAGATATTATTATGGCAGATAAAAAGCGAATCGAGTTGATCAAAGAATTTAGTCTTTGGCTTACCGATTGGGTAACGAAATTAGAAAATTACGATAAAGCCAAATTTATTGATGAATTCAAAAATGCGAGCTTATGGATGGGAGAATTTACTGCCTACGCTCAAAGAATTAGTGATAATTTTTTAACCATTGATTTAGATTAATCATGCTTAAACGCTATCCTATTTTACAAATCATAATTGCCGTCGCATCATTAGCATCTATTGGAGTTTTTATTCATAAAAGTGAAATTCCACCAATTGCAACTGGATTTTATCGATGTTTATTATCCATACCTATCTTAATTTTAGTAAATTCACGCAAAAGTACTACTTATACGACTAATAAAAATTTAGAAATACTAAACCTAATCGGCGGGATTGCATTAGGTTTAGATATGTGTGTATGGAACTTATCATTTAACTATACAACAATGGCAGAAACAAATCTCATTGTTAATTTAACCCCTCTATTAATTTTTCCGATTACTGTTTTTTATTTTAAAGAGCGATTTAGAGCAATAATACTAATTCCTTTGCTCATAACTATTTTAGGACTATATCTGTTAGTGTTTAGCAAAAATGGCACAACAAATATTCATATTGTTGGAGATGTAATGTCATTAATTGCCGCTGTTTTTTATGCTATCTTTGTCGTAGTAACAAAAATAGCTGCAGATAATGGTACTGAGATGGGGCACTATATGATTAAAACGAGCATTTACTGTTCAATCGTTTTATTGACTGCTGGATTAATTAACAATGATCATTGGTTACCACATAGTTACTTAGGATGGTTAGATTTAATTTTACTTGCAATTATTTCACAAGTATTTGGACAATTATTTTTAGCAACCGCTATGAAAAAAGTTCCATTACAGGTCTCATCTACTCTGTTACTGCTGCAGCCAGTATTTGCCGCTTTTTATGGAGTAATAATATTCAAAGAATACTTAATCTCGTGGCAAATAATTGGTGCAGCTATTATACTATTTGGTGTATATTTATTTAGAAGAATATAAACATGATTCAAGCAAAAAAAAAGATCTTCATCTTTAGTGTGATATTTTATAACTGTTTTGCACAAAGCAATTTATTGCCTGCAAATAATATTAACAATACAAGCAATAACACAAATTTACCAAATAATGTCTATAACTCAGATGGCAAATTTACTGGATCATCAATATCTAACAATGGCGTAAATTCATACTATTCAAATAGGCAATACCAAGGTCAATCTAATACTGGTAGTAGTTTTTATTATAATAAACAAGGTAACCTACAATTAATTAACCAAACACCTTAATCTAAATTTAATTATTTGCGTCTAAAGAGGCTAAAAATTTTAGTCTTTCTTGTATTCTAGCCTCAAAACCTTGATTAGTTGGCTCATAAAATTTAATATTATCAATTTCATCAGGAAAATAACGTTCATTTGGCACATAATGATGTGGATAATCATGTGCGTATTTATACTCAGCACCATAACCTAATTCACTCATAAGTTTAGTTGGTGCATTACGCAAGTGAATGGGAACAGGTGAAGATTTCGCATTAGTTAAATAACTCTTTAAATTATTATATGCTAATTCTATACTATTACTTTTGTTAGTTACAGCTAGATAGATTACTGCTCCGGCTAAAGCTAGCTCCCCCTCAGGAGAACCAAGTCGTTCATACGTTTGCAATGCATTGTTTACAACGGTAACTGCATTAGTATCTGCAAATCCAATGTCCTCCCAAGCCATCCGCAACAAACGGCGACCTATGTATAGAGGATCTGCGCCACTAGTTAACATCCTTCCAAACCAATATAGCGCAGCGTCTTGATTAGAACCACGAATTGATTTATGCAGGGCTGAAATTTGATTATAAAACTCTTCCCCTCCTTTATCAAATCGCTGTAAATTAGGTGGAACAATTTTTTTTACAAGATCACTGTCAATTTTGGCAAAATCACCAACTGACATTACAACTAATTCAATAAGATTAAGCAATCGGCGAGCATCGCCATCGCTTAAATCAACTAACAATTGTTGCGCTTCTGAACTAAAAGATAAATTAGGAAAAGTTAAAATAGCTCGTTTAAATAATAAAAATAAATCATTATTATTTAACTCTTCAAGAACATAAACTTGCACTCTTGATAGCAATGCGTTATTAATTTCAAAAGAAGGGTTTTCAGTAGTTGCACCAATCAAAATAATTGCACCTAGTTCTAAATGATGTAGAAAAGCATCTTGCTGCACCTTATTGAATCGATGTATTTCATCTACAAATACAACGGTTGGTTTATCATTAAATAAACCTTTTGCATTTACCTCGGCTTGCTCCAACACCTCTTTTATTTCTTTTACACCACTAAAAACAGCAGATAGTTTAATAGCATTACAATCTAAAGATTTGATTATAATGTTTGCAATAGTGGTTTTACCAACACCTGGTGGTCCCCATAAAATCATAGATTGTAACTGACCAGACTCCAGTAACTTCATTAAAGGAGCTTCATCAGCAAGAAGATGTTTTTGACCAATAACTTCACGAAAAGAGTTTGGACGTAGTAATTCAGCAAGAGGTTGCACAATAACTTCCATTTAATTTTGTTTAATAGTCATTATTATACAAGAGTACAATAATGCCTTATTTTAATATTGTTCGGAATAACATTAATTACTCATTATGATATAATACTTACTTAATTTTAGCATTAGAAAGCAAATCAAGCATGCATCAAGTTCATATTACCGTTGCAGCAATTATTGAGCGTAATCAACGCTTTATTTTGGTTACAGATAAGACTAAAAGTGGTCTAAAACTCAATCAACCAGCAGGACATGTAGAAATTGGTGAAAATATTATTGAAGCAGTTGTTCGCGAAGTAGCAGAAGAAACTTCATTACATTTTATACCAGAATACTTGGTTGGGGTTTATCATTTTCAAGCCACCAACAATACTACATACATACGATTCTGTTTTAGCGGTAGTCTAAATGATTATAATAAACAACCATGTCCTTCTCCAGGCGATGAAGATGTTATAGAAGCTAAATGGTATACGCTAAATGAAATTCAAAATCAAGTACCAAATCATAGGAGCAAGATAGTATTACGTTGTATACAAGATTATTTAGCTGGTAATAAATTTCCATTAGATGTAGTAATTAATATTCCTGCTACAAATATCTCATTAAATTAATTAATAAAAAAGAAGTATAATCAATATGACTAAAGTAGTTATTGGAATGTCTGGTGGTGTTGACTCATCTGTTGCGGCGTATTTACTAAAAGAACAGGGTTATGATGTTATTGGTATTTTTATGCAAAATTGGGAAGATGATGATAATGATGGATACTGTACAATCAAAACAGACAGCATGGATGCAATTGCGGTTGCTGATGTCCTAGGTATTGATATTGAAATTGTAAATTTTGCCAAAGAATACAAAGAACGAGTTTTTAGTTATTTCCTGAAAGAATATCAAGCTGGAAGAACGCCAAATCCAGATATTTTATGTAATTCAGAAATTAAATTTAAAGCATTTTTAGATCATGCAATTAATTTAGGTGCTGAGTTTGTAGCAACTGGGCATTACGTATCAAAACAAACAACAACGCATGGAGAATCACTAATTCGTGCAGTGGATACAAATAAAGATCAAAGTTATTTTTTATATCGTCTAAATCAACACCAAATTAGTCACTCTATATTTCCGTTAGGAAATTTAGTAAAACCAGATGTCAGAAAAATTGCCACTAAATTAAACTTACCAAATGCAACAAAAAAAGACAGTACTGGTATTTGCTTTATTGGTGAGCGACCATTTAGAGAGTTTCTTCAAAAATATATGCCAACTAAAATTGGTAAAATGGTTACACCTGATGGTAAAATAGTAGGTGAGCACCAAGGCTTAATGTATTACACAATTGGACAACGTAAAGGCTTAGGAATTGGTGGTCAAGGAGACCCTTGGTTTGTTGCAGACAAAAATTTAGCAACTAATGAATTAATTGTCGTACAAGGTCATAATCACCCACTCTTACTAAAAAGAGAATTAATCGCAGATCAACTAAGTTTTGGTTTAAACGAGCTACCTCAGTCTGGTAGATACACTGCAAAGACACGATACCGAATGCAAGATGCAGCCTGTAAAATTGAGTACCTAAATGAATCAACAATGAAAGTTGTTTTTGAAGAACCACAATGGGCAATTACACCAGGACAATCATTAGTACTTTATAATGGCGAAATTTGCTTGGGTGGTGGAATAATCAACTAGTTATTTATAACCGCATACTTAAACATAAAGGAAAAAAATGAAAAATACAAGCTATAAATCTGAAGCAATGGAATTTATCCGTACACTTCTAAACAAACCAGGTACTCACGAACAACAAATAAAGCTTAGAAGTACATGGTGGGATAAAGGTGATATTGATCAACAAGAACAACAAGAATATACCCAATCAACAGTAAAAAATCATGGTTATGTATATTTTTCTTACCCTAAACATCAAAAATAAATGTTTAAAATTGAATTAAACCAAGAGCTACTAAAGTATTGTGTTGAACATGGGGTTCGTGAAAATATAATTTTAGAGCAACTTCGTGATGCGACATACAAATTCAGCAACCGTCAAATGTTAATTACACCAGATCAAGGTGCATTAATGGCAATGTTAGCTAGAATAATGAATGCTACAAGATTTCTTGAAATAGGTATGTTTACTGGTTACAGTGCACTATGGATGGCATTATCAATGCCGCAACATTCGCATATTACAACTCTAGATATTAATGATAAATATTTGCCATTAGCGCAAGAGTACTGGGAAAAAGCTGGTGTGTCAGAAAATATTAATCCCATAATAGGAAAAGCATCTGAAACTCTACAAAAAATGATATCAAATAATACAGAGTATTTTGACATTGCATTTATTGATGCCAATAAATCACAATATATTGAGTATTATGAAATGTGTTTACAGTTAGTTCGTCCAGGAGGTATAATAATTATCGATAATGTTCTAATGTATGGACAAATATTAGAAACAGAACCTCGCAAAAACTATGTAAAAATATTACAAAAACTCAATAAATTATTAAAAGACGATCAACGTGTTGATATTTGCCTCCTGCCAATTGGTGATGGCATGACGCTCGCACAAAAAAGGAGTTTTAATTGAAACGAAGAGTAAGAAGAGATAATTTACACAATCAAATGAATGTTGTACCATATATTGATGTGATGTTAGTTTTATTGGTTATATTTATGGTTACGGCTCCTATGTTTACTCCCGGAGTAATAAATTTACCAAGTGTTGGAAAATCAGCACAAGTAACTAAACAACCATTAGAAATTAACATTGATGCAGACGGTAATTACACTTTAACTCAGAATGGCAAAACAACATCAGTTTCATCAATAGATGACCTAGTTAGCCAAACAATTCAGTTGTCAAGTGAAGATACTCCTGTAGTAATTGCGGCAGATAAAGAAATTCAATATGACAAAGTAATTTCGGTCGTTGATAAACTATACAGTAGCGGTATTAAAAAAGTTGCTTTGGTTGTAAAACAAAAAAATGGCTAAACAAAATAATAAAATAAGTACTGCGATATCTTTAACCTTGCATATTTTTGTAGGTATTGGATTATTGGTTTTAAATAAACCAATCTCTGTGTTAACCCCATCTCGCTCAGATGGAATAGAGGTTAGTCTAATGTCTATGCCACCTCAGGTAACACAACAAGATAACATACCAATAAAAGCTGAGCAACCAGAACCTATTAAAACTATTGACACTCCAGCAGAAGTGAATTTAAAACCGAGCGCTAAACCAGAAAAAAAAGTAAAGCCAATAGTAAAACCTACACCATTAAAACCTGTTGTAAAACCAACAATACAACCATCTCCAGTACCAAGCCCAGTGAAAGAAGCTCCTCCACTACCAAGTAAAGTTGTAGCTAAAATTAAACCAATTAATAAAAAAGCGCAAATTAACGACTTGCTTGGAGATTCATTAACAAATAGTAATACATCAATTCGCAAAGGTAAGGCTTTAGGAGGAAATCCAAATGGCACAAGTGATAGCAATAACTTAAACAGCAATTATGCTGACCAAGTTATTAATATGGTTCGTCCATTTGTACAAGTACCACCAGATGTCAATACAAAAGCAAAAGCAATCGTTCGTGTCGAACTATACCCTAACATGAATGTTAAATCAGTTAAATTAATTAAATCAAGTGGTAGTATACAGTATGACCAAAATATACAAACCGCAATTATGAGAGCAAAAGTATTTCCTAATTTACCTGATGGCGCTAATTTTGTAGACTATCGAATTTTAAATTTAACTTTCCGTCCAGAATAGGAGAAAAAACTAATATGAAATTTAAAAAACTTTCAGTTATTTTAATTGCAAGCATCGGATTTGTATATGCCGATCAAAATATTGAAATTGTAGGAGGACAAAGCTCAGGAAGTCCTAAATTAGCTGTCGTAAACTTTACAAATGAAGACGGGAGTATTAGTGATGAAATTACTAATGATTTAAAAATTACTGGTGATTTCAATGTTGTCAATTACGTTTCCACAGGTTCAGTTGATACTTCGGCACAATATGTAATAAGCGGAACTGTTGCCAATGATCCAACTAGTGGGCAAACGCAAGTTAAATATCAACTTACAAATAATTTAACAAAAGAAGTTTTACTAAGTCAAAATGTAGCATTTAATGCAAAATTACAACGTAAGGCAATACATACAATAGATAATAATATTTATCAAAAATTAACCAATACACCTGGAGCATTTACATCAAAAATAGCTTTAACAGTAAAACAAGGTACAAAATACTCAATTATTTTGGCTGATTTTGATGGCTACAATCAAAAAACATTAATATCGGCATCTCATCCAATTACATCATTAGCATGGGATAAAACAGGACAATATTTAAGCTATGTAACTTATGAAACAGGTAAACCAGTTGTTTATGTACAAAATATAACTCAAGGGACTCGTTACCCTGTTGCTAATTTCAATGGTTCTAATTCATCACCATCATTTGCGCCAAACTCTCAAAAATTAGCAGTAACACTAAGTAAAGATTATGGTTCTCATATTTACTTAGTTAATAATCAACGCTATACATCTGCAAGTAGCGCTATTCCACTAATAAATTTTGGAACTATTGATACAGAAGCAGATATTGGTAGCACTGGAAAAGTGATATTTACATCAGATCATGATGGTGGTCCACAAATATTTATGTCCGACTTAAATGGTTCATCACCAATACGACTAACTAATGGTTTAGGAAACTATAATACAACGCCAAGATTTTCTAACGATGGTAGTAAAATTACATTTATCAACCGTAATAATGGTGTTCTCCAAACCTACGTGTTGGATTTAGTCACACAATCTGCATACCCAGTAAACTCAAAAGCTAATCATGACATAGCACCAAGCTTTGCTCCCAATGATAAATTAGTTTTGTTCTCAAGCGATAATAACATATATATCAGCAACATAACTGGAACAACACAAACAAAATTAAACAATTTAAACTTTGGTGAAATTATTGATCAACGCTGGGCAAGAAATAACTAAGATTGAAAAAATACAATGATTATAGTATAATATCTGGAACAAATTTTATGGAGTACTAGTTATGTTTAAAAAAACACTTTTGGCAGTTTTAGTAAGTGCAAGCTTTATGGCTTTTGCAGATAACGCATCTGAACCTGTTGTAGCACAACCTACTGCAGCACCTAAATCATTTGATAATAACAATGCGGTAGATTCTAAGCACCTAAATAGTCCAAACGTAAATTCTCGTTTATACAGTGGTGCAATTTTTGACGATCAAAATAAAGTTACAGGACAGAAAAAAACTGTTCCAGCAACAAATCCAAAACATCGCAAAAATGGTAATACCCCAAAAGGTAAGACTATAACTAAACAAAGCAGTTTTAACTCAAATCAAACTAACAGTCCAACTGTTGGTTCTCGTGCATACAGTGGAGCTCAATTCCAAGAGCAAAATCAAGTAACTGGCAATAAAGGTCAGAAATATAATGCCTCACATGCTCAAGGTGTTAAGTCAAATAATCCAACGGTAAATTCTAGAATGTATAGTGGTGCTCAATTCCCTCAGCAAAATACATTCAATAACGATGGACAGGGTGCAAAAAAAGTTGCTGCAAGTAGTGCAGAGTAAAAACTAACAATGTTTACATATTTAAAAATATAGTGTATAATCTATAACTAGGATAGTTATTTTTTGTACTATACATAAAATATAAATCATTTCATTAAACTAAAAAAGGAAATTTATATGAAAAAATTATTAGCTTTAGTTATTGCTGGTAGCTCATTAGTTGCTTGTTCTTCTAATAAAGCTCCTGTTGAAGCACCAGTAGCATCTGCGCCTGTTGTAGCATCTGCTCCTGTAGCATCTGCTCCGGTTGAAGCCGCAGTAGCTAATCATAATAGCGTGTATTTCGCATTTAATAAATATGATATCCAAGATCAATATGCTGATCTTGTAAAAACTAATGGTAGTTTCTTAGCTGCTAACCCTAAAGCAAAAGTTCAAGTTCAAGGTAACACTGATGATATCGGTTCAGTTGAGTATAATTTATCTCTAGGACAAAAACGTGCCGATGCAGTTAAAAAAGCTTTAATCGCTACAGGTGCTAGCAAAGCTCAAGTTGAAGCAACATCAAATGGTAAATTAAAAGCTAAATACGATAACACTACAGATGCAGAACGTGCTAAAAATCGTCGTTCTGATATTATGTATACAGCAGACCAACCAACAGGTTACACTACTGATGCAACTACTGGTTTACCAATGGTTGACGGTAGCGTATATAATGGTACAGTTGCTGAAGGTGTTCAATAACCATGAAAAAAAGTTTGTTGGCAATTTTGGTATTGTCAGCAAACCTTTTTCTTATAGGTTGTGCTGATGATCAAGCCCGTCAGCAAATTGCTGATACCAATCAACGCTTGAGTCAAATCCAACAAAATGTTGGAGTTTTGGATAACAAAGTTTCAAATCAAAAAGTTCTTGATCTATTAAATCAAATCAATGACTTACAGACTCAAATTAATCAACTAAATGGTCGAGTTGCTAATTTAGAACAAAGTCAAACATCTGGTCAAGGTAATATTGGTCAACAATTACAATCATTAGATCTACGAGTACAAGCCCTTGAGAGTTCTGTTGGTACAACACCAAGTCATTCCGTAGTGCCTGGAAAAGCAGTTGTTGGTGATATGAATGGACAGTTACAAGAAGCAATAAAAAAAATACAAGCAAATGACATAAATGGTGCAATAACTCAGTTGCGTCAAATTATGGTAAGTAGTGATAAAACTAGTTCCGCTAGTGCGCGCTACTATTTATCTGTTGCTTATGTTGCAAATAGTCAGTACAAAGAAGCGATTAGTGAAGCAAATAAATTTATTTCAGCTAATGGAACAAGTAAAAATGTCCCTGATGCGCTAAGAGTTATATTTATTGCACAGACACAATTGGGTAACAATACCGCAGCAAATACTACTGCAAAAAAACTGATAAAAAACTATCCAAATAGTGATGCAGCAAAAAAAGTTGCAAAACAAATTCAATAATACAAAACTCAAGTTACTAGTAGCTTGAGTTTTTTTAAGATTAATATTATGCAAGTTAATTTACACAATAGCCAAGGTAATCAATTTACTAATTATGCACAAGATAGTGTTACAATTAACGCTATAGAGTATAAATCCAACATACTTGTTAGTAATGAATTAATTATAGATATATCAATTAACTCAGTTAAAGAATTAGATAATATCTATTTAAATTTAATCATGGAACAAAGTCCAGATATTATCCTATTTGGTACAGGTAATAAAATTATATACCCTCACCAAGATATTTTATTAAAACTACAACAACAAAGAGTTGGGTTTGAAGTAATGACAATTGCAGCGATGTGTAGAACATTTAACTACTTAATTGGTGAAGGCAGAAAGGTTGTCGCTATAGTATTATTTTAAGCCTAGCTGTATTTTTAATTCCTCAAAAAAACACTTTTGTAATTGATTATCTATATTCCTTAATCCACTACCAAAATGTAGTTCAGATACTTTTGCTGTAGCTAAAAAATCATTTATATTAGTTGGAGTTAAACCACTGCCTGCCATAATCTGTATTGAGCTACTTTGATTGTGCACTATTTCTAACATTTTGCAAATGTTTTCTTGTCCATCAATAGCCGTATTTTTGCCACCTGAAGTTAAAACTCTTTCCAATGCAGTTCCTTTGTATTGAGTTAAGTCTTTAAATGATTGTACAGGATCAATACTAGCGTCAATTGCACGGTGAAATGTTAAACTTAAACGAGTTCGCTCAAGAATTTTCAATATTTTTTCAAGTTGACTAAAATTAATATGTCCATCTTCAGTTAAAGAGCCAAAAACTATACCATTAGCATTAACTTTAGAAGCAATATAATTTATATCCTCTTCAATTTGTTGCATATCTTGAAAGTTATACACAAAGCTCTCTGCATGAGGTCTTATCATAATATTAACAGGCAATTTTACATATCGACAAATCTCTTCGCTCATGCGTAAGTCTGGCGTGATACCACCAATCGACATATTCTCAATTAATTCAATTCTATCCGCACCATATTTTTCAATAGCTATAGCATCATATAAACTAGTTGCAATTACTTCAATTAACATAAAATTCTCCATCAAATAAAAACTCTCTTGTATTGTCCCATATAAAATCTAAACTATTTTCTAAACTATGATCACTATCAAGTTTATGTAAAGTTGATTGTAAATTAGTATTATTATAACGCTCACTAACTTCAATAGGAATAGTTTGATCATTAAAACCATGGAAGATTAATGTTGGAACTAATTTCACAAACGCTCTATCTTTAATTTTAAGTAAATCTTTAATGAAATTATAATTTAATATCACCTCTTGATTTAATCCAGAATGTAAAAATCTAAACTCTTGATTATTTCTCCAATCTACAAAATTTTCAGAGCCAATGATCTTATCCCATAAACTATTAATTTCAAGAGCTGGAGCCATTAAAACTAATTTTTTACGTTATAGTTCTCTTCTGCTAAAATTAGACTAATTAAACCTCCTAAACTTGAACCAATTATACACACATCCTGTTTATTAATTTCCTCTGCTACAATTTTTATCATTTTATTTACCGTAACATTAGTAAAATCATCGGTATTTAAATCAATCAAAACCAATTCACTGCCATGTTTAGTAAATTTATCTTTAAAAAACTTAGCTTTTACAGAATTAATACTGGATGCAAATCCGTGTAAATAAATATATTTCATAGATGCTCGTCAAATAAAAAGGCTTACCAAGATAAAAGGCAAGCCGTTATAACTTAAATCAAAAGATTAATAAGTTAGACCAATCGAAACTAAACCACCAATCGAATTGGTTGGAACATAAGATTGTCCATTTATAGTTGTTAAACTGTGTGTATAAAAATTATTAGTGTAAAATGTTTGTGCTCCTAATTGTAATTTTTTATATACATTAAATTTAGCACCAATAGTGGTTATATATTGATAATTATCGTTTGGTAATAAACCTTGGCTAGTAGGTGCTTGACTAGCATTATAAGCCGCACTTTGATCTAAATATAAATCAAAAGTATCATCAATACGATATTCGACACGTGCACCGCCACCAACAGTCCAAAAATAATCTTGAGTTAGATTAGCATTAGATGGAGCAGATGCTAAAGTATATGAAGACAAATTGACATTTCGACCAAGTAACAAATAAGGTGTTACCATCAAAGTATTTTTAAGAAGAGGAAAAGCATACCCTACTTTCGCATTTACTCCACCGAATTGAGCTTGTGAGCCTGTAGTCATTCCTACTTCAATTACTGAAGGATCATCTGGCTGAGTATAATAAGTATTTAAATATGCAGAAAAATCCATCCACACACCAACATCAAATAAACGCTCTACTTCTAAATTTAAAAATTCATTATTATATAATCCACCTTGCGTACCATTAAATACCTGTCCAGATGTAGCACCCATTCCAACATTATATTGACGATCAAATTTTTGAAATGATTGATATATATTTGATTCATTATTCACTACATTATCAGCATAAACAAAGCTAAATAATGACAATAAAGTACCTAATAAAATAATTTTTTTCATGCAAACCCTCAATCTTAAATAAATAAACTAACTATTTTTAGATTTAATTTTTTTTATAAAAAAACGACTAATTATAACTACAAAAACCAAGATAACAATAGAAATAGTTATACCTTCACTTTTTTTTATCCAGATAATTAAATTGTCTAAATCATAAGCAAAATAATAACCAGCATATACCCAAATTGGAACACTAATTAGAGCTGCAAATCCATCCATTAATAAGAATTTCAGATAACTCACACGACGACTAATTCCTGCAGTAATAAAAATAGGTGCCCTAAGTCCAGGTAAAAATCTAGCAAAAAATAAGATGCGATTGCCATATCTATGAATTTTTTCTTGCATTTTATGATAAATTTTATCTGTAAATATTCGCTTCAAAAGTGGTATCGTTTTTACTTTAGGTCCTAGCAAGCGCCCTAATAAAAACATAGTTCCGTCCCCAATTAAAACTCCAGATAATGATACAACAAGCATTAAATGAACACTTAAACCATCTCTTACTGATAATCCACAAATTACTCCACCAGCAATTAAGGTAATATCTTCAGGAATCGGAATACCAAAACCACATGCTACGAGAACTAGAAACACTGCAATATAACCATATGCAGAAAAAAAATAAACTAGTTCATGTAATATTTCCATTATTATCTTTCAATTAATTTAGCTATTTTTTCTGCACTAGATTGAGCAATACTTAATTCTTTAGCCTCAACCATAACTCGTACTAATGGCTCCGTACCACTTGCTCGTACAATTACTCGTCCTTCAGTTCCTAAAGCTTTTTCCACTTCTGTAATAGTATCTTTTGCGATTGAATACCAATCAAAATCTTTAGAAGCTAATTTAACATTTATCATTACTTGAGGATAGTCCTGCCAGTCAATAACATTTAAAGGATCTTGATTTAAACTAACAATTCCAGATAAGACTTGCAATGCTGATATAATCCCATCACCAGTAGTATGTTTATCTAAGCATAATAAATGTCCAGATGCTTCACCACCTACCGACCAATTATTTTTAATTAGCTCCTCTACTACGTATCTATCACCAACTTTGGTGCGAATAAATTCATAACCTTGTAACTTCAAAGCATTTTCCATCGCTATATTAGTCATTACTGTACCGACTATACCGGGTAGTTTATTACCTAACGCCTCATATGATTTCACAATTAAGTAGATTAATTTATCACCATTTAGTAAATTACCATTTCTATCAGCAATCACAACTCTATCACCATCACCATCAAAAGCAATTCCAAAATCAGCTTGATTCTGCAAAATACTTTCAATCATAGCATCTGGATGTGTAGAACCGCAATTCTCATTAATGTTAACTCCATCTGGTTTACAAGACATTAAAACTACTTCAGCACCTAACTCTTCAAATACTTTTGGTGCGACTTCATAAGTAGCACCATTAGCGCAATCAAGGATAATTTTCAGACCTTTTAAACTTAAATGAGATGGAAAAGTACTCTTACAAAATTCAATATAGCGACCTCTTGCATCATCTAAACGTCTAACTTTACCCAATTTATCAGCAACAACCATCTCTTGCTCTAATGTACTTTCAATTTCCAACTCTATATCATCTGCTAATTTTGTACCATTTGCAGAAAAAAACTTAATTCCATTGTCATAATATGGATTATGTGATGCACTTATCACTACACCGGCAGACTGACGTAAAGTTTTTGTCAAATATGCTATAGCTGGGGTAGGAATTGGTCCAGCCATATAAACCTTAACACCAGCATATGCAAACCCAGCCTCTAGCGCTGACTCAAATAAATAACCAGACAATCTAGTATCTTTGCCAATAATAACTGATGGTTTTTTACTATGTTTAGCCAATACTTTTCCAGCAGCATAACCTAATTTTAACGCAAAATCTGGTGTAATAGGAAACTCACCAACTTTACCTCTAACACCATCAGTACCAAAATACTTACGCATAATATACAACACCTTTATATATAATAATTAAACAACAAGCTCTTTATTAGAACTCATGATTTTATCAATATCTTTAGAATCAATTGTCTCAATTTCTAATAACATTTTAGCCATCATTTCGACTTTATCTCGATTATCTGTTAATATTTTATAAGCTAAAGAATATTGTTGCTCAAGAATTGAGCGAATAGTATCATCAATTTTCTGCATAGTAGCTTCAGAAATGTGTTTTGTAGATGTAACACTTCTACCTAAGAATACTTCAGACTCATTTTCACCATAAACAACAGGTCCCATTTCTTTAGTCATACCAAAACGTGTCACAATTTTACGAGCTAAATCTGTTGCTCTTTCAAAATCATTGCTTGCACCTGTGGTCATCTGGTTCATAAATATTTCTTCAGCTACCCTACCACCAAATAAAATAGCGATTTGACTCATTAAGTAATCTTTTGTGTATGCATATCGATCTTCTTCTGGTAACTGCATCGTTACCCCAAGAGCTCTACCACGTGGAATAATTGTAACTTTATGAACAGGATCAGTACCTGGTATCATTCTTGCAACTATAGCGTGACCTGATTCATGATATGCTGTATTTCTTTTTTCATCATCTTTCATAACCATAGAGCGTCGTTCAGCACCCATAATAATTTTATCTTTTGCATCTTCAAAATCCTGCATATCAACTAATTTTTTATTTCTACGAGCTGCAAATAAAGCCGCTTCATTGACCAAATTAGCTAAATCTGCACCAGAAAAACCTGGTGTACCACGACCAATAACACTAGCCTCAACATCATTTGCCACAGGAACTTTACGCATGTGCACATTAAGAATTTGTTCACGCCCTTTAATATCTGGCAATGGAACTACAACTTGTCGATCAAAACGACCTGGACGCATTAACGCAGGATCTAACACATCTGGACGATTAGTTGCCGCAATAACAATTACTGTCGTATTAGTATCAAAGCCATCCATTTCCACTAGCATTTGATTTAGTGTTTGTTCACGCTCATCATTTCCTCCACCTAAACCAGCACCACGTTGCCTACCTACTGCATCAATTTCATCTATAAAAATAATTGATGGTGAGCTTTTTTTAGCTTGTTCAAATAAATCTCGAACACGTGATGCTCCAACACCAACAAACATTTCCACAAAATCTGAGCCAGATATACTATAAAAAGGAACGCTAGCCTCTCCAGCAATTGCTTTCGCTAATAATGTTTTCCCTGTCCCTGGGGAACCACTAAGTAAAACACCTTTAGGTATTCTACCACCTAAACTTTGATATTTAGTTGGATCTTTTAAATAATCAACAATTTCCATTACTTCTTGTTTAGACTCTTCACATCCAGCTACATCATTAAATCTAATTAAATTTTCCTTACTATCAATCATTTTAGCACGACTCTTACCAAAGCCAAATACTCCACCAATACCACCGCCACCTTTTGAGCCAGAAGCACCTTTCATAAAGTAAATCCAAACACCAATTAATAATAACATTGGAAACCAAGAAACGAAGATATTCATTAACAACGACTCTTCTTTCGGTTTAGCTTGAAATGACACTTTATTTTTAATTAAGTCATTTACAAGCTGAGGATCAAATGGTGCAAATGTAGTAAATTTAGAGTCGTCTTTACGTACTCCACTTATCCACTCACTTTGCGTATTATTGCCTTCGATAACAACACTTTTAACCTGTCCA
>DYTA01000116.1 GCA_020726205.1 Nitrosospira multiformis | reverse complement strand
ACTTGGTTCGTCTAATATGAACATCACGTTCATTAGTTGCGAACCAATTTGAGTGGCGAGTCTAATTCTTTGTGCTTCTCCTCCTGACAAGGTTTGAGCAGGTCTATTTAAATTTAGATAATTAAGTCCTACATCTAATAAAAAGCCTGTTCTAGTTTTTATTTCCTTTAAAATTTCTTTTGCAATGATACGCTGTTTGGTATTTAATTTTTCTTCAATTTTGTTCGCCCATTCGTAAAGTTGAGTAATGTTAGTAGATGCAATTTCAAAAATATTTTTATTGTCAATTTTAAATTGAAGAGATTCTTTTTTTAGTCGTGCACCATTACATAATGGACAAATAGAGCTATGTAAATAGCGGTCGTTAATCTGATCTTCTTCTGTTTTTTTGTGTTGAAATTTAGCCCCCATTAAACACTGTAATCCAGTATAATCCATTTCGTAAGTACTTGAAAAACCACCAAAAATAATTTTTACCGATAACGTTTCATTGGTACCATTCAATAAAATATCTAAAATTTCAGGATTTAAGTCTTTAATAGGGGTAGTAAGCGAGAAATGATACTTTTTAGCTAAGCTTTTAATAACATCGTAGGCAGGCGTATTTAAATCTTTTCCTAATGGAGTAATTGCTCCCTCGGTAATACTCAGGGAAGTGTTTTCAAAAACACTATCTGGGTCGATACTATACACAATACCTACTCCATCACACTCATTGCAAGCCCCATAGGGAGAGTTGAACGAAAAGGTATTAGGTTGTGGTTCATCAAAGGAAATTCCAGAAGTAGGACACATTAAAAATTTACTGAAATTTTGAACTCTTTGCTCTTCATTTACAATTTTTACTAAACCTTTTGATTGTTTCATTGCAATTTGAATAGAGTCATTGAGACGCTTTTGTGTAGATGGAATAATTTGTATTCTATCTATTACTATTTCAATATCGTGTATTTTATATCGGTCCAACTGCATTTTTGGATGAATATCTTGAATTTCTCCATCTATTCTAACTTTCAAATATCCTTGTTTGGTAATTTGTTCAAACAATTCTCGATAATGCCCTTTACGACCTTTTACAATAGGTGCTAAAATAGATACAGTTTGTTGAGAATATTGTTCTAAAATGGTATTAGTAATCTGTTCTTCAGACATTTTTTGCATCAATTCTCCTGTAACTGGAGAATAAGCCTCCGCTGTTCTAGCATAAAGCAATCTCAAAAAATCATAAATTTCCGTAATAGTACCCACAGTAGAACGAGGATTTCTACCAGTTGTTTTTTGCTCAATTGCGATAACAGGACTTAGTCCACTAATTTTATCCACATCAGGACGCTCTAATCCACCCATAAATTGGCGAGAATATGCCGAAAATGTCTCCATATATCTTCGTTGTCCCTCAGCGTAAATAGTATCAAAAGCTAAAGACGATTTGCCACTACCACTAAGCCCAGTGATAACAACCAATTGATTACGAGGAAAAGAAATATCAATATTTTTTAAGTTATGCTCCCGAGCACCAAAAACTTCAACCAAGGAATAATCGTTTATTTTTTTTTCTGACATAAAGCATACTAGATGACCACAAAAGTAACACTATCAAACCAATTTTTTAGTATAAATATAAAATGTGTATATTAGCGGTTCAAAAGTCAAATTTCATTCACTCAAAAATCAATAGTTTTGAATATTATATCCAAGTTACCAAAAGTAGGTAGAAGTATATTTTCAATTATGACACAGCTTGCAAACGAACATCAAGCCGTGAATTTATCACAAGGATTTCCTGATTTTGAAACTTCACCAGAATTGATAGACTTGGTATATCGTAAAATGAATGCTGGTCATAATCAATATGCACCAATGGAAGGAGTTTTAAGGTTACGTGAATTGATTGCCGAAAAAAATGAAAAGTTGCATGGGTACTATTATCATCCAGAAACAGACATTACGATTACCGCAGGAGCAACACAAGCCATATCCACAGTAATAACAACCATTATAAGACCTGGAGAAGAAGTTATTATCATAGAACCCGCTTATGATTCATACACACCAATAGTAAAAGCAATGGGCGGAATTGTAAAAACATTAGAATTATCTCCGACTAATAATTACCGCATAGATTGGTTTGTATTACGACGATTGATCAATTCCCAAACAAAACTCATTATAATCAACACCCCAAATAACCCAAGTGCAACATTGTTTGAAGAATCCGATATGCAAGAATTTATACGAGCAGTAGAAGGATCCGATATATTGATTTTGAGCGATGAGGTTTACGAACACATTATATTTGATGGATATAAGCACAATAGCGTAATTAAATATCCTGAATTAAGAGACCGAAGTTTTGTAGTAGCGTCATTTGGTAAACTTTTTCATACCACAGGTTGGAAATTAGGCTATTGTTTAGCTCCAAAAAAATTGATGGAAGAGTTTAGAAAATTACACCAATTTCAGGTATTTAGTGTAAATACTCCAATGCAACATGCTATTGCAGATTATATGCAGGATGAAGAATCATATACTCAATTAGGTGATTTTTTTGAAAAGAAAAGAAATATGTTTTTTAAATTGATGGAAGGCACTAGGTTTAAATTATTACCCTGTAAAGGAACCTACTTTGCTTTGGCACAATATGACACCATTTCCGATGAAACTGAGCTTGAGTTTGCAAAACGTTTAGTAAAAGATTATGGTGTAGCCTCAATCCCTTTATCATCGTTTTATTCCCAAGATATAGATAATAAGGTAATTCGTTTTTGCTTTGCAAAAAAAGAGGCGACATTAGAACAAGCTACCAAAAGATTGAGAAAAGTGTAAAAGAAAATTATGAAAGAAGCTATAAAAATCACAGTTGTACAATCTTATCTTTTTTGGGAAAATATAGATAAAAATTTAGACCAACTTCGCAATAAACTTGTTAGTATCAAGGAAAAAACTGACTTAATAGTTTTACCTGAAATGTTTTCTACTGGGTTTTCTTTGAACGTAGAAACACTAGCAGAGCCAATGGGAGGAAAATCAATGAAGTGGATGAAGCACTGTGCAGAAGAATTGTCGTGTGTGATAACGGGTAGTCTTATTATTAAAGAGAATGATAAATATTATAATCGTTTAATTTGGATGCGTCCAAATGGCACGTTTGAAACCTACGACAAAAAACATCTATTTACTTTTGGTGAAGAACAAACCAAGTACACTGCAGGCAATGAACGATTATTAGTAGAATTAAAAGGATGGACAATAATGCCCGTAATATGCTATGACCTTCGATTCCCTGTTTGGCTTAGAAATTCATCTGTTCGTAATCCTTATGATATGATGATAGTAGTGGCAAACTGGCCAGAAACTAGATCTTTACATTGGAGAACACTCATTCCAGCACGTGCAGTAGAAAACCAATCGTATGTAATAGGCGTGAACCGAGTAGGATTTGACGCGACACAGGTTCACCATTCTGGAGATTCGATGGTGATAGACCCT